>CAJOPC010000035.1 GCA_905236245.1 uncultured Alphaproteobacteria bacterium | reverse complement strand
TGGTGAGCGCGGAGGGATTCGAACCCTCGGCCACCTGATTAAAAGTCAGGTGCTCTACCAGCTGAGCTACGCACTCAACTATAAAACGGAGCTTATTTTAACTCAGTTATAAAAAAATGTCAATCATTTTTTCAAAAAAATGTATTTTTATGATGACATTTGTTTTGTTTTCAGCTATATTCATCTCATGAACTGGATTTTAGCAAAGTATACACTGAAAAATTTTATTTTTATTTTTTTAGCAACATTCTTTGTTTTGACTGTTGTTGTGTGCTTGTTTGATTTGATTGAATTATTGCGTCAAGCCTCCAAAGGAGAAACAGCCGGTTTCTTTGATGCTTTGACTATGGCAATTTTAAAAGCGCCTCAAATGGCCCATATTATTTTGCCTTTTGTTGTGTTATTAGCCGGTTTAATTTTTTGTTTAATATTTAACAGGTCCAGCGAATTAATCGTCATGCGCGCAATAGGGCTATCCGTATGGAACATCTTGACGCCTTTAGCCGTTACCGTTTTAATAATCGGCGCTTTGGATATTACGTTGTTCAGCCCTCTGACCGCATGGACTGCTAGATCATACGAACGCATGGAAGAACGATTGCATTTTTCACATTCTACACCTCTTGTATGGTCCGAAGACGGCTTTTGGATGCGCGAACAAACCGACAAAGGAGTTCAAGTTATTCGAGCTTCCCAAATTTTACAAAAAAAACGCCATGTATTTTTGAAAAATGTTTCTGTTTTTCAATTAGACTCTAATGAATCTCTTCTATTACAAACGGAGGCAGAAGAAGCCTCATTGTCCGATGGTATTCTTTCAATAGATAATGCTTTTCAATTGGATCCGATTGCCGAAACCGGCAAGAA
Source organism: uncultured Alphaproteobacteria bacterium (assembly GCA_905236245.1). Classification (GTDB taxonomy): domain Bacteria; phylum Pseudomonadota; class Alphaproteobacteria; order CAAHEQ01; family UBA3637; genus UBA3637. Next base: position 11,040 of record CAJOPC010000035.1, on the reverse strand, counting down.
AAAAACAAAACAGGAATTCAATACAGAGTTGAGTCTGGATAGAATTTTGGAAAAGTTTGACGCTCCACAAACGATGTCTTTTTGGCGGTTCCCTTCCTTTATTCAATTTCTTAAAAATTCTGGCTTTTCAACCGCACAACATCAGATGTATTTCAATGAGTTATTGGCATTTCCTGTATTTTTACTTTCAATGCTCTTAATTGCCATGACAATTACTATTTCTTCTGGAAATCGACAAGGCCGAACCTTCATGAAAGTCTTTTTAACAGTTGGCGGCGGATTTTTACTCTACTTTATCTCCCGTATCACTAATGTGCTGGGACTATCCGGCAGTCTGCCCTACATCCTAGCAGCATGGGGTCCATCATTGGTATGTATTCCGCTTTGTTTATCCGCTTTGCTACATTTGGAAGACGGCTAATAACTTAATCATCCATATATTTACGGCCAGATTTCCAATAATCATAACCTGTCTTCACAGTCAAAATAGCTGCACCCCACAGGGCAAGCCAACCAACCCAAGTGAAAAATTCAGAAGCAAAACCGGAATAGTTGGGCTTTGCCACCATCAAAACGGGCAAGGCAACCATTTGGCATGCAGTCTTCCACTTAGCCAATTTGGTAACAGGACACCCTACCTGAATTTCCGCCAAAAATTCACGCAATCCAGAAACTAAGATTTCACGGCACAAAATAATCACTGCGGGAAAAATCATAATACTGTCCAATTTTCCTTGCCACGCGAGCATAATCAAAATAGAACCAACAAGTAACTTATCCGCAATAGGATCCAAAATGCGCCCGAATCGGGAAAGTTGATTCAAATGGCGCGCAAAATAACCATCAAGATAGTCCGTTATGCCTGCAAAAATAAAAAAACCAACACCAATCCATGCCCATGTTGGCTTATCAGCATTTATGGCTAACTTATCAAAAAACATTATAAAAACAATCACAGGGATCGACCAAATACGGGCCATTGTCAAAACGTTTGGAATATTCATTCCTTTTCGAACAGCTTGTGCAGTTGACTTTACTTTTTGAACCATTTCCTCGTGACGACGCTGTTTATTTCGCTTTGTGTGTGCCATAATAATTACCTCCGTTTAGGGCATTATATCTTAACCATGGAAAAAAGTATAGACTTTTTTTGCAATTTTTTCATTTAATCCTTCTACCTGCATCAATTGAGCCACGGAAGCCCCTGAAATTGCACGCACAGTTCCAAAATGATTCATTAAATCTTTTTTTCGTTTGGCTCCAATTCCTTCAATTTCCAACAATGTTTCATGGAACATCTCTTTAGAACGCTTTAACCGATGACTCCCGATGGCAAAACGATGGGCCTCATCCCTTAATCGCTGCAATAAAAACATCAATTGACTTTTATGATCAGGGATAATCGGAGTTGTCGGTGCTGTATCTAAAAATAATGTTTCCAAACCTTTATCGTGTTGCCCCGCTCCCTTAGCCATCGCAATAATGCGAATACCGTCAATATTCATTTCGCGAAAAATTTTTAAAACCTGACTTAATTGTCCTTTACCGCCATCCAAAATAATAGCATCTGGCAAATCATTATCTTTGATACCTCTCTTTAACCGACGCATTAAAACTTCGCGCATCATCCCAAAATCGTCATTTGTTTGGGCTTGATCGATATTAAAACGTCGATATAAATTCTTTTGAAAGCCCTCCTCTGTCGCGACAATCATAGCCCCGACGGCAGAGGCTCCTTGAATATGACTATTATCGTAAACCTCTATTTTCGTTAGTTTGGTTAAATTAAATAGGTTTTTCAACGCTTCCCAATTTTCATGTGCCAATACTTCCTTATCTACATTTTGACGCAATGTTTGGGTTGCATTTTGCAATGCTTCATCCATCCATTGGCGACGTGTCAACCGAAAATTTTGGCAAACAACAGTCACTTTTTTGCCGGCGATTTTTGATAAAGCATTTTCAAAGGCGGTAACATTTTCTATTTTTTCTGACAAACAAACAACATTTGGCGGAATTGTTTTATCATAGATTTGAAGTAAAAAAGTTGGCAATTCTTCTAAATTGAAATCTTTGATAATTTGGTAAATATTGCCAGATAAATTCTGCCGATGGAAAAATAATTGGATGCAGGTATAATTCCCCTGTGTGACAATCGCAATCGTATCTGTGGCTTCCGTTAATTGAATGGCGCTTGTTCCTTGAATATGATTCAAAGCAAAAATTTTATCCCGCACGGCTGCTGCTTTTTCAAATTCCTGAGCGCAAGATAAAGACTTCATTTGTGAAGTGAGTTCTTTTTGTAGCTCCGATGATTTTCCCAACATAAAATCACGCACATGATTAGCTATTTTAGCATATTCTCCTTGACTCACGCATTGGCAACAAGGTGCCGAACAACGTTTTATTTGATACAATAAACAAGGCCTTTTTCGCGCACCAAAATAGCTGTTAGAACAAGACCGAATTCCAAAAATTTTTTGCAAAGATTTTATCGTATCATTCACGGCCGCGCCTGAATCAAATGGGCCAAAATATGTTCCATCTTTTTTGCGATCTCCTCGATACTTACAGAGCCGAGGATACATCTCTTTCGTTAATAAAATATACGGATAGCTTTTATCGTCCTTTAACAAAATATTATAATATGGGTGGAATTGTTTAATTAGCTCGGCTTCCAGCAAAAAAGCCTCCGATTCCCCCGCTGTTTCAACAACGATTAGATCATGGACTTTACTCACCATTTGCCGAATACGATAGGATAATCTTTTCTCCTGAGTATAGTTTGTTAACCGATGTTTAAGATTTTTAGCTTTTCCAACATACAAAACCTTGCCATCCTCGTCCAACATTCGATAAACACCGGGTCGTTCCGAGATAGTTTTAAGTTTTTCTTTTAGATAATCACAGCCTTTTTTGTTTTTCATAAGAAAAAAGTAGCATTTTTTTACATAAAAAGCAACGAATCGTGAAAATAATTCTTGATAAATAGATATTTTTAAGGTACAAAAATTGTATGAGGAAGTTACTTATCCTATTTTGTTGCTTTTTTATAACCTTTGCACACGCGGATGACCGCGCTAATGTTGTTGCAAACTTGGTTACTGATGCAAACAGCGGATATCTTTTATACAAAAAAAATATACATGCACGTATGCCTCCTGCCTCATTAACAAAACTGATGACTCTTTATTTGACTTTTTCTGCACTAGATAAGGGATGGCTTAAAATGGACAACGCCCTACCTATTTCTGATTGGGCGGCCTCACAGGAACCCTCTAATCTAGATTTAATTGCAGGCGATACGATTACTGTGAGAGAAGCTATTTTAGCCCTTATTGTCAAATCGGCGAATGATGTAGCGGTCGTTCTGGCCGAAAGTATGGCGCCTACAGAAACATTTTTTGCACAAATGATGACCCAGGCTGCACAACAATTAGGCATGAAAGAAACTGTGTTTAAAAATGCCTCTGGCTTGCACGATCCGGAGCAACTTACTTCTGCACAAGATATGGCCATATTAGCCCTAGCCATTATCAGAAATTTTCCGCATTATTATCCGCTTTTTGCCAGCAAAGAATTTACTTATCATGGGCGAGAATATAAAACGCACAACCATGTTTTGTTGGATTATGAAGGAGCTGAAGGTTTAAAAACGGGATATATTTCCGCAGTCGGATATAACATTATTTCTACGGCCAAACAAAATGACACCCGTTTGATTGGGATTGTGATGGGAGAACAAACAGCCAGAAAAAGAGATGACCGCGTTAAAGCGTTATTAGATCATGGCTTTACAAAAGCGCGCAGGCAGAAAAAAGCTATTCAAAAGGGACTCATTCAGCCCGCATTTGACCCTTTACATCGTAAGGCAATGATTGGAAATCTCAATATGGATGTTTTTGCTCCAATTATGAAAGGCCAAACACATCAAGCCGCCTTAACTGGGGCACAATTATTTAGATACAATCAATTCCAGCGCATACATGATCAGGCAACACAAATCACGTTTACACAAACCCCAGATTACGATTGGTCTATTCAAATTGGCGCCTTTAAAACTCATGAAAAGGCATTATCTGTCGCAAACAAAGCTCTTGCCCTTATTGATTCAAAAGATTGTGCAATTCAAACACAACACAAAAGCACAAATGTCTATCGCTCTCGTTTGATTGGCTTTAAAACAAGACAACTGGCTCAATCTGCCTGTCAAACTCTTCACAGCCAAAACTATAGTTGTTTTGTTGTAGCACCCCAGGGGGATAGATGAAATGGCTTTTATTCCTTTTATGCGTTTGTTTTAACTTATCTGCCGGTGCATTTCCTTTAGACGAACAGATTATCTCGACAAATGATAACCGCTGCAAAATTAATTATCTATCCTCAAAAACCAAAAAGATGTGGACAATTGAGCTCGTAAATGGCAACTGTGAAGATGGTTGGGTTCAAGGTTTTGCAAAAATCAATATTAAGGATCCTTTGAATCGCACAACGGAAACTATTGATGGCTTTTTTCACCATGGTTACTGGCTGACCGATTTTACACAAGACATATCTAGATTTCAAAGAATTAGCCCTTCGAAAGACACTCAATCGTTCATTTTTCCCATTGCAGAAGATTTAGATTTTGATGCAACCTATTTGGCGATTGCACAATCTATCCGCCAACCCGGCCGTTCTTATCCTGGCTTTACTGTATGCACAGAAGAACCCATACTTTTGATTCATCATCCCCAAGCTGATGATTTTCAACAAAGTCTTTTTCAAAGCGGTCTTCTTAACCAAGCAAAAGAGAAAATAAAAAAGCTTTGTCCCAAAAGCAAAAAGGCAAAATTATTTGGCGCTGAAACAAATAGTTACGATTCCTCTAAATGGGTTTTTCAAGCAAATATTGATTTTCAAAATGATACTGTGACTATTCATACCCAAGATGCAAACAAGATTTCTCACAACACACCTAAACCGACAGAAATTCGAACAGAAAATGCCGAAAATTTATTAACCGTTACACCACAAAAAAATCACCCCCCGAAGGCCTCATATTCATCATCATTACCAACACCGTCTCTAAAGGAAAAGCGGCCGGAAATTTCTATGACTATTCCATGGGATGATATGACAAAAATGCAATCTGCAATTGATTTGGCATTGATGGCAAAGGTAATCTCCTATGGGGTTCAAGGACGCACCGCAGTTTTAATTAATAATGTTCTTATTGATAATTCCGCCATTGTAACAAAACCAACAGCGCTTACTTTAAAAAATGTTTTCAATGTCCAGCCAGGCTGGCACATGATTACGGGACGTTTTTACCAAGAAAAAGGAACCATTTACGTTCAAGTATTATCATCACAACTCTGTCAGAAAGAGGGATGCCATGAGTTCTATTAAACATTTAATTTACCTTTTTATTTTGGCAATTTTTGTTATCTTAGGAATTTCATGGTATTCTTATAAAAGCCGTGAATTGCAACGCAATCTTGATGCAAGCCACCTTCCCTTTCAAAATATTTTAGCAAAAGCACAGGGAGTTTCCTTAGACGGACAATCTTTGATTTTTTATCATATTCATCATCTTAATTGGCCAGAGTTTCATGTTCGACGGGCTCAAATTCAAAACACGCCCGGAAACTTTATGCTCCAATTAAAAGGCTTCCAAGCTAATCTGTTAAATTATTTTAAACACCAACCAAGCAGTCAATTTCAACAAGACTTAAAAAATTATGCACCCCATAAAAACCTGTTGGATAGTGCCTTATTATCCTTGGCAATTTTAGGATATGATGACATATGTTTAGATATTTCAACAAGTGTCAAACAAACTGCCCCGAATCAAATTTCTTTAGAATTAATGGTTTTTGAACAAGGAACATTAAAACTACATTTAAATGGAAAAACAACTGCTTCTAATGATACGGATTACGTGATACATGCAATCAACAATAAAAACATTACTTATCACATCCTTTACATTCATCCAGAATGGAAAGAACGTCTCGACATCTACACGCAAAGCAAAGATTTACCTTTCTTAACAGAAAATGTGCCTTATAAATTAAATTTAAAAGAAAATGGTATATAAAAACAAAAAGCTCAATGTGCACAATAAAATAATATTAATAATTATGCAATCATCCACCAACTTTTTCACGAAATGAGAAAATTCATAAAAGGTTCCTTTGTCCATTAATAGCCATATCAAGATATCCACAAAAAAGGCTATTAGTGAAGCCATAAAATACAGTGATGGCCGAAAGATAAAAGAAGACAATGGTTGCGTCTCACTTTGCAAACTAAAAACATAAAAGCCCATTAAAATACCACAAATTGATATAAAGCGAAAATTAAATAACTTCTGAACAAAGGTTTCCTTCATTTCAATCTCCTTATCTGCGACGACGGGCTAAACGAGGTTGCATTTTCTGCTGTGCCTCTGTTTCTAATACTTTACGTTCTTCTGCAAATGGCGAATTCCCTTTTCCAAGAACACGCTCTTGAATACGCATAAACTCCTGTCTAGCTTTTTCTAAATCCGTCAAAGTCATCTCCGACTTCAATTCAGCCAAAGCCGCTCCCGCCGGTTCATAACCCTGATTTACTGCCCAAGAAAGCCATGCATGGGCCGCAACAGGATTACGAGAAACACCATTACCATTGGCATACATAATACCCAAAGCATATTGTGCCGGCCCATAACCTTGAGAAGCCGCATAGCTGTAATATTTCAAGCTTTCCTTATAATTGCGACCCACACCAACACCATTAAAATACATATCACCCAAGGCTGAATAAGCGGCCAAATCTCCCGCCTCTGCCGCTTGACGATACACATTAATCGCTTTTTCAAAATTGTTTTTGTCTTGCGACATATAAATATCACCCAAATAACGCCCTGCCGCCGGCAATTGATCAATAGGAATTTTCTCTAAAAGAGCAATAGCTTTTGCTAAATTACGGGGGACACCGGATCCTTGATAATAAGCCACACCCAAGTTCAACAAAGCGGAAGTGTTTCCTTGATCGGCAGCTTTTTGATAAAGCATAATGGATTTCTTACGATCCGCTGCAACAACACGTCCTTCACTATACAAAAAGCCCATGTAGGCTTGTGCCAAATGATAATTCTGATTCATAGACATTTGCATATAACGCAATCCCAATTGATCGTTCTTGGCCACACCATATCCATTTAAATACATATAGCCCATATAGTATTGGGATCGAAAATCTCCAGAATCAGCCAAAGGTTGAAAATGCAAAATTGCTTCAGAATAATGCTTATTATTAAATGCTTCTTCTCCTTCCAAAAAATCGGCGAAGACAGGTGCAGAAATAAGCATTCCCAGCAATATGATGACTACTTTTTTCATCTTCTCCCCTTTCTTGGATAAGAGTATAAAACATCTTTTCTATAAAAACAAGCTTTTTTTTCAAAAAAAAGGTCGGGAAAAACTCCCGACCTAATTTTGCTTACCGTCAAATTAGTCTACGACGACTTCGACGCGACGATTGTCACGATATTTTGGACCAAAGGCGTCTGTAGCACCATATCCCTTTGTAGAGATACGATCTGCGGCCACACCGGCACCTACCAAGTAGGACTTAACGGCAGCGGCACGTCTTTGAGACAAATCAACGTTGTAGCTGGCTGGGCCTTCCATAGAAGCATAACCATTAGCTACCAACTTCTTGTCAGCATTGCCTGAGCTATTCAAACGAGCAGCTACATCGGACAAAGCCTTTTTATCTTGAGCAGTCAAATCAGCGGAATTGAATGCAAACATGGATGGGCTACTTACGAAAACCACTTCTCCTCTGGAGCATGGCTTACCACTGCACGGTGTTTCGCACAAATTGGCGCAAGCGCTTGTCAATAAAGCCATTCCGGCGATTAATAATAAAGATTGTTTTTTCATTTTCTCTCCTTTTTTAGTTCAACAAATTCAATTTAACCATTTTATTTTTATATTGCAAGCTTTTTTTTCGTTTTTTTTAAAAAAAGTTACTTGACAACAAAAAAGAAAATAGATATAATAGGTTACACTCGTTTATCGCGGGGTAGAGCAGTCCGGTAGCTTGCCAGGCTCATAACCTGGAGGTCGCGTGGTTCAAATCCCGCCCCCGCAACCACTAAACACAAGTCGTCAGTAATGGCGACTTTTTCTTTTGTTTCTAAGAGTTTGCGCGAGTTCGAATGTCCAACCGTCAAAATCGGCCATTTTGGCCCATTTACGAACTCTTGAATAAAAAAATCTTTTAAAATCAATACAAACTCTCCGAGAGCTAAAAATTGCTATCCAAAGAAAATTATTTCTTTTCAACGATAATTAAAGGAACAAGCATTTCTTTGTTCGTTAAACTGGAATGAGCCCCTTTCATGATCGTATAGGGATCATTTGGGAAACGCTGAACCAAACTTTTTTCTCTTTTAGACATAATTAAGTAATCCCCCAAGAAATCTTTTGCAAGAGAATGTGCGTTGCCCTGCCCAAACAAATTCATTTTTAAAGCTTCCTTTGTTTTCATCAACAAAAAGTCTTTAGACAGATATTGATCAAACAAACGCTCAAACTCTTTTTCCTTATTTGGTTTTAAAAACACCGCTTGTGTACGCATATCCAAAGACAATGGAACGGCCAAACAATCCATCAACTCTGGATAATCATTTAAAAACACATCCTGATTTTCGATATGCCCATGATCCGCAGAGATAATCACCAAAGAATCTTTTAAGTCTGTGCACATACGTTTTATCTGTGCATTATAGTCCTGCAAAATCTTTTTAACATTCTTGGAATAGGAACCATGTTTATGGCTTGCGTGATCTGGATCAGGCCAATAAGCAAAAATAAACTGCTGTCCTTTACGTTCACTTTGTTGCTTAATTCTAAGACAGAATTGATTGAAATCCTTTGGCCCATCTGGCACTTTAAACAACCCTTCTGAAGAGGGCAAAATAAAAGTGGTACAAACGTGATCATTGGCTTGTCTAATTTGGTCGCAAATATGTGTATAAGGCATTTGCTTTATGACCTCTTCAGACAAACGTTCTCCAGTATAAAATCTGTATTTGGGACAATTTCAACAACACGTTTTAAATGCTTGAAATACGGTGCCCACCCAAGCCGTCCGTGCTCAATTGGAGACAACCCACAGCAATGCGCTGTAAATGCCGCCACGGTAGTGGATGGGAACACGGAAGAAAGTTTGGTTTTAACATGACGCCTTAAAAATGAAAAATTGGACAGGTTATGTTGCAACATATCCACACCCATACCATCCAAAATAATTAAAATCACATTTTTATATTTTTTCTTTAAGTAGTTATCTAAAACGGGCAAGGTTTTATGATGCGCTTTGGCGCCATAATGATTCAAAAGCGAATTTGGGATTCCCAAAATAGAGTGATCATAATTTGGAAAGGATAATTTGCATCGCATAAGTTTTCTCCTGTTTTCTATGACAAAAATTGTAAATGATTTTCCCATTAAAGTCAATACTTGAAACAACACAGTTCGCGAATTGCGCACACTATATCCAACCAATAATCACAAGTCGCCCGAAAAGGCGACTTTTTCTTTTGTTTCTAAGCACTTGCATAAGTTCGAATATCCAACTGTCAAAATTGGCTATTTTCCATCATTTACGAACTCTTAAAGTAAATTTTCCTTTAAAATCAATATAACACTTTTGGGAAATAAATTTTAATCCCGAGAATCCACCTATTTTGCTTTGTACTTTGCATACCCTAGCGAAATCAAAATAAGTACAGATGATATGGCAGGCAGAATCAAGCTAGCGGACAAGCTAGAGAACAAAAATTTTGTATACATCAGATATATTCCAGCACACAAAGCAACTAGCAACGAAAGACTGATACCAATATCCATGGCAACACTTTTCTTTTTAACCAACCCACCACCAACAAGGCAAAAAACAGGGGCTACAATTGTTTTCATACCTGCAACTGCAAATATATACACAATTATATGTTCAATATAGAAAGATAATAGCGTTGCTATTACCAATACAGCCGTTGTAATCAATCTGGAAATTTTCTTGTAGCGCACATTGTTTTTCTTTTCCAAATTAAAATCTTTAATAATTGTGGAAGATATTAAATAGGCAAAAGTATCAATACTGGACATAACGACAGAAACAATGGTCAGTGTTAAAAAAGCCCCAAAAAATTGTGGATAAACTGGATTTTTTAACATTTCAAACAAAACGTCATCAGCAATAGTCGATTTTGGTAAAACACCTATAGCAGACATACCCAGAAAAGTCATCGGCAATGCGACTATGAAAAAGCTAAAAATAGTATATAAAAGGCTTTTCTTCGCAAGGGTTGCACTTTTAGACGAGAATATTCTTTGCCAAAAATCCGCCAATGAGGCTACGCATAAAATCCCCATAATAATCATCAAGATGAAATTTTCGGGTTTTTGTCCACGATAAAGTGATTGAATATCTAAAACATTTTGTAATTTTAATGGTGTGAAAAATAACAATACAATTGGAATCAACATAATAAAATATTGCAAAATATCCGTTTTAATAATTGTTTTATATCCGCCTAACGCTACATAAGCAATCACTATAAAACAAACCAACCATGTAGAATAGATACTACTAACCCCAACCAAAGTATGAATTAAACCTCCTAAAACATAAAATTGTATAGATAATGTCAGTGCGTAAATAATAACAGTGATAACTGAACTGACTCTTTCTGTTTTAGGTCCTATTACATCTCTTACCATTTCTGTAATAGTTAAGTATCCTTGCTTCTCGGCTACTGTGCGTGCATAAGGGGCAAAAAATGCTAAAAACAAGAAGCCTAAACAGCATCCAATATAAAAATTATACATACAATAGCCACCAACAAAGCCCATACCGATAGCGGTAATAATTCCGCCTCCATCTCTAAATGAAGCGGCAGACGATGAAATAAAACCTAATATACCGACTTTTCTGTCCGCAATAATAAAACCATTTGTATCTTCTGATTTATTGTCTTTAAAAGCAATAAACATCAAT
>CAJOPC010000034.1 GCA_905236245.1 uncultured Alphaproteobacteria bacterium | reverse complement strand
TATATAATGAAATGACAGGAGTGATTCTATAATGCAAAGAATAAATGTAGCAATTATAGGTTGGGGAAATGTGGGGCGCGGATGTAAACGTGCTATTGAGGAGTGTAAAGATATTGCGTTGGCGGGCGTTGTGCGTCGGCCGGCAAGTTTGTTGAAAAATCGTGAAGAGTTAAAACATACAACGGTTGTTTCCGATATTTCCGAGCTGGATCATGTGGATGTAGCGCTTTTATGTGTGCCATCTCGCGAAGTACCCGAAAAGATGAAAATGTATCAAAAGATGGGTATTTGCACGGTGGATAGTTATGATGAACACCAAAATATTCCTGCTTTGCGTAAAGCCGCCGATTTAGATGCAAAAGCACATAACGTAGTATCAATGATCGGTTGTGGATGGGATCCGGGTACCGATTCCGTTGTGCGTGCTTTGATGAAGATTGTGGCAATCACAGGCCAGACAACAACCACATTCGGTGGTGAAAAGGGTGGCCGCAGTATGGGACATACTGTCGCGGTGAAAGCCATTGAAGGTGTAGCGGATGCGGTTGCTTTAACTTTGGCAAACGGCCGTGGCAAACATAAGCGGCGTGTTTATGTAGAGTTAGCTGACGGCGCAAAGGCGGAAGCTGTTGAAAAAGCAATTAAGAAAGACCCGTATTTCGTGGATGCCCCAACGGAAGTTTTATTCGTAAAAGATATCAATAAATACAATACATTACATCACGAGGGAGAAGTGGAACGGACTTCTATGGAAGTGCATCAATTGTATAATGTATCCGGGGAAAATCCCGAGTTTACGGCCAATGTGATGGTATCTTGTGTGCGGGCATGTATCCGTGCAAAAGAACGGGCAGATTATGGTGCTTATACCTTGATTGAGCGACCATTGATTGATTGTTTGCCTGGCGTAACGGCAGATGATAAATTGGAAGGATATTAATCTTTAAAATATAATACGCGGGTAATGCCGCCTAAGTCTTTCCATGATTGGACAAATTGCCATCCCTCTGTTTCAAATAGAGGGATGATTTGTTTTTCTTGATCTTTACCAATTTCTATAAATAGGTGCGGGGCCAAATGTTGTTTGGCCAATGCACGATAAAAATCAAGTCCGTCCGTGCCCCCATTCAAAGCAATCAAGGGATCGTAATCTTTCACATCTTTATCTAATGTTTGAATTTCAGCCGTTGGAATGTATGGCGGATTGGAAATCATAATATCGAATTTGCCTAAGTCCGATAAATCTTTTGTCATATCGTGTTGGATGAATTGAACGCGTTCTGTGTGGGCATTTTTCTTGGCAATTTCAATGGCTTTTTCGGAAATATCTATACCAACGCCCGCTGCAGATTTGTATTCGCCCAATAGGGAAAGTATTAAGCAACCGCTGCCGGTTCCTAAATCTAAGATGCGCAAAGTTTCTTCTTTGTCAGAGAATTTTCCCAGCACAGCCTCAATCAAAGTTTCGGAATCTGGCCGAGGATCAAGGACATCTTTTGAAACAATAAAATCGCCTTTCCAAAATCCTTTTTTGCCGATAATTTTGGCAACGGGTTCGCCCGCCAAACGCCGTTTCACAAACGAACTAAATTCTTCGTCCGAGGAAGAAGCTTCTTGTAATAACCTTTTGTCAAACAAAGATATTTCGTTCATTATATTTCAGCCAATTTTGCCATTTGTTCTTCGGTTATCAAGGCATCAATGAATTCGTCTAAATCACCTTCCATAAAGGTTGGAAGTTGATAGGACGTTTTGTTGATTCGATGATCCGTAACGCGCCCTTGTGGAAAGTTATAAGTCCGAATTCGTTCGGAACGATCGCCACTGCCAACTTGGCTTTTACGATTGGAAGCACGCTCGGCATCCAACTTTTGCCTTTCCATATCATAGAGCAGGGTGCGTAAACGCATCATAGCTTTGTCTTTATTCTTAAATTGTGAGCGCTCTTCCTGGCACTCCACAGCAATGCCTGTTGGCTTATGAACGATACGAATTGCTGAATCTGTTTTATTCACGTGCTGACCACCGGCACCACTGGCGCGGCATGTGGTAATTTCCAAATCATCCGGATTGATTTGAACATCGACTTCTTGAGCTTCCGGTAAAACGGCAACAGTAGCTGCGGAGGTATGCACACGACCGCTGGATTCTGTTTCTGGAACGCGTTGAACACGATGTACGCCTGATTCAAACTTTAATCGACCAAAGGCGCCGTCTCCAGTGATTTGAGCAACTGCTTCTTTGTATCCGCCAAGCCCTGTCGCATTTAAAGATAGCGTTTCAAAACGCCACCCTTGTTTCATGGCATAGTGTTCATACATGCGGAATAATTCTTCAGCAAAAAGGGCTGCCTCTTCTCCGCCTGTTCCGGCGCGAACTTCCAAAATAACGTTGCGGTCGTCCGTTTCATCTTTTGGAATCAACAATATTTGAATTTGTTTTTCCAAATCTGGTATCTTTTCTTTTAATTCATAATACTCATCTGTTGCCATTTGTTTCATCTCGGCGTCCAAAGAGTTATCATTCATCATTTGTTCGTCGTCCACTAATCCTTTACAAGCGGCAAGATATTCTTTTCCAACACGGACGACATCTTCCAAAGATTTTAACTCTTTTGAAAGTTGAATGATTTTTTGTGTATCCATTTCTGTTGTAAGCAGCTTTGTCAATTCATCTGCTCGATCCAAAATAGTTTTTAATTTTTCCTGATAATCCATATGAAAATCCCTTCCTTAAAATGTTTAAGTGAATCAAAATATATGCAAAAATGTGATGCTAATCAGCGAATTCAGCCAGAGAACGATTCTTTTCCTGTCCAAAAGTTTTAACTTTTTGGCCATTTTTATAAAGGTCTAGCAAATTGCCACGACCTGTTGTGACTTCCAAAACCTTTAAATCCGACTCAGGTATAAAGGAATAATTTTTCTTTAAAACTTTTTCTAAAATAACCTTCTTTGTTTCTGTATTATACAAGCGAACCCAAACATCTTTTTGGGCAACGAAAGCGGCTTTTGCTTGGAAAACAGCAGCATCAATTTCTTTTTCAGGAACGGGTGCAGGCGCTTGCGGTGCGGCTGGGGCAGGTTCAGGTTGAACAACTGATTGAACCTCTTCAGGAACGGGAGTTGCCTCATCTACGATGGCTGGTACTTGTTCTTCTGTCTCCGGTGCTAAAACCTCTGTTTGTTGAGGAACCTCCTCAACAGGTTGCGGCATAGAAACTTTTTCAAAGATATCTGTGTTGAGCCAGAAAGCAATAGCAAACCATATAATTAAGAAAATAACCATGACTCCGAACATAAGTCCCAAAAATTTTTTTGAAGGCAAAGCCAAATGTTTTTCGATAACAGGCATATCCAATGGAGCTTCTTTAAGGTCGGAAGTTTCTGCATGAAATTGTGCAACCATCATATCTGCGTCCAAGCCCAAGAATTTGGAATAGCTGCGTAAAAAACCAATGCCATAAACCCGATTCGGAAAAGCATAGTAATGGCCATCTTCCAATGCATGCAAGTATACTTCTTTGATACAAAGCTTTTTAGCTACTTCCTCGAGAGTGAGTTTCTTTTTTTCTCTTTTTGCACGAAGTGCTTGCCCTAAAGAAGCAGGTTGAGCAGCATCCTTAGAACTTGTCTGTTTAGACAATGTATCAATATCAAAATGAACAAGGTTTTCTTTTTTTCTTCTTGGCATTGTAATCACCTTTCTTTTCATATGGGACGAATTATAACTTTTTTTTAATAAGTTGTCTAGTATTATTTTTGTAAAATTAAAGATTGTTGTAAATAATTAGAAAAGTTATGATCGCAGCACATCCCAATGCCGGCCCGTAAGGCCCCGTTTTTTGCCGTTTTAATAGGGCATAAATTACAAATAATAAAAAGGATAAAAGCAGAGTATAATTCAATCCTTGAATACCAAGCCATGCGCCAATAGCAATAATCATTTTGCTGTCCCCTCCGCCGAAAAAGTCCCGACGAAAGAAACTTAAAACAAACGTGGATAAGGTAATGAGAATATAGGAAAAAATAGCTCCATACAGGCAGTGTAGAGGAGGAATTATTTTTGTTTCAACGGAGAATAAAAAAGCAAGGATCAATAATGGAATAGTAAAACAATCTGGAAGTAGCATGCAGCAAAAGTCTGTTGCTATAAGCGTCAATACTAACCACATAAATGCACAGACATAAGGAAACATGATGGTTGGTAAAAAATTTGCGCTATAATACACTAATAAACTGTATGCGAGGCCATAGCCAAATGTAGCGCAGAACAATTTACCCCATTTTCGTTTAAGTTGGGCGGTTAAAATTGGATTGTGAATTTTGGGAAAACGTGGCAAATGCCAAATTTGCATCAAAATGGTGCCCGTAGGTGCCGGTAATATCTTGCCTAAACGAACCGCAATGAGTGGTATAAAGAAACCTGCAATAAAACTGTATATTAAAAACACCTAAAAACTCCTTGTGGTGATATTATTCTATAAATTTTGTTTTAACGCAAGATTTTTCTTTTCATTTTTGTAAAAAAAAGGTACAATACAGGTACCAAAAAAAGGAGAAAACATGTTGCGTGATGATATAAAAAATACATTGGTTGAGGCTATGAAAAATAAAGATGCAGAAAAAGTAAATACTCTGCGGTTGGTTCAAGCTGCCATTAAGCAAAAAGATATTGATGCTCGAATTAAAGGTGTTATGGACGGTGTGGATGATGCGACAATTTTATCGTTGTTGCAAGGCATGATCAAACAGCGTAAAGAAAGCATTGAAATGTATCAAAAGGGGAATAGAGCTGACTTGGTTGCTCATGAGCAGGCGGAAATTGATGTGATCCAAGCTTTCTTGCCAAAACAAATGAGTGCACAAGAAGTGGAAGAGGCAATTAAAGCCATCATCGCCGAAGTTGGTGCAAGTTCTATGAAAGATATGGGTAAGGTGATGGCGGCATTACGCGAAAAATATGCCGGTCAAATGGATTTTGGTGCCGCATCAGGTATTATCAAAGGATTGTTAGCGGGATAACATATGATTGTGCCAAGCGCCTTTTTAGATGAAATCCGTGAAAAATTACCCCTTTCAACGATTGTGGCGCGAAAAGTCAAATTGACACACAAAGGGCGTGAATATACGGGCTTGTGTCCTTTTCACAAGGAAAAGACTCCCTCTTTTACCGTAAATGATGATAAAGGGTTTTATCATTGTTTTGGTTGCGGAGCCCATGGGGATCAGATTAAATTTGTCATGGAAACCGAAAAGATGCCTTTCATGGAGGTTGTTGAAAGCTTGGCGCAAATGGCAGGATTAAAAATGCCTACACCAGATCCTAAGATGGTGGAACAGTCTGAAAAGAAAGCCGTTTTGCTTAAAATCATGGAAACCGCGTGTCGATATTTTCAAACCAATTTATTCAGTGCAATCGGCAATGAGGCCAAAAAATACTTGATCGGTCGTGGGATGAGTTCCGAGTTGGCCAAACGCTTTCGTTTGGGATTTGCCCCCGCCGGTTCGGGGCTTTTGGCCCACCTTGTCGCTGAAAAATTTTCTGTGAAAGATATGCAAGCCTTGGGCCTAATTGCTCCTAACAAAGATGGAAATGGTTATCACGATTATTTTTATGATCGTATTATGTTTCCTGTGATGAATCGACGCGGGCAAGTGATTGGTTTTAGTGGCCGTATGTTGCATAAAGGAGAGCCTAAGTACCTAAACTCTCCAGAAACAGATTTGTTCCATAAAGGGGATTTGTTGTATGGCCTACCTCAGGCAATAGAAACAGTGCGTAAGAAAAATATAGCCTTGGTTGTTGAAGGAAATGTTGATGTCATTTCATTGCATGGAGCGGGTTTTACACAGGCGATGGCTCCTTTAGGAACAGCTTTTACAGAAGATCAAATCAAATTGTTATGGAGCATGTGTGATGAGCCTGTAATTTGTTTCGATGGGGATGGTGCCGGTCAAAAGGCTATGGTGCGTGCACTCAACAGAGCTCTTCCTATTTTGCGACCGGGTAAATCTTTAAAATTTGCGTATTTGCCGGAAGGTATGGATCCAGATGATATGATACGCAAGCAATCGACCAAGTTATTCCAAGAGGAAATTGATGGCGCAAAGCCATTTATTTGGGCCCTGTGGCAAATGTTGTTGGATGGTCGTACTTTGGATACACCAGAGCGTTTGGCAAAATTGGAAAAAGATGCTATTGAAGTCGTCAATAAAATTGAAGATGCAAAAGTCCGGAATTATTATTTAAAGGAAATACAAAAAAGGTTAAAAAATTTAGGCAGATCCAAAAAACGGGTGGTGTCCTCCTTGGTGCCTTTGTTGAGTCCCGTGGATTCTCCTCAATTATTGGCATATATTGTCATGTATCCCGAGCTGAGTGCTCCCTTTATTGAAGAAATGGGACACTATGTGCATTTTTCTAATGCGGAATTGCAGGCATTATTTGATCAAATCATAGGAATTTTGTTGGACGAATCAGCCATAACGAGTGAGCAATTGTTGGATATGCTTTCTTCTGAGCAACGAGAGCTTTTGAATCCTATTCTTCAGACGATGAAAAAAGGGCAGTTGAATAGTGAGGAAGTGGTTGCCCAAATTCGAACCATAATTACAACGGCAAAAAGGAATATGTTAAAGGCCGAAATTGACATGAAAACAAGAGATTATTTAGAAAATGAAAGCCTCGAGATTAAAGAAGAATTGATGGCTTTGCAAGAAGAAATGAAAGAATTGATGAAAAATAAATAATTTGATTGACTTTTCCTTGAAAATAATGTAAAATACGAAACGTTCATTTTAAAATGAAGAGGGGTCGCCGTTTATGAGTTCCACTACAAAGAATAAAAAAACTGATACCAACAATGAAAATACAGCAGATTTGAAAACGCTAATGAAGGCCTTAATTGAGCAGGGTCATGAGCGTGGTTATATTGTCGTTGAGAAATTGCGACGCTGTTTGCCACCGGAGTATCAAACTGAGGAAAAGTGGGAGCAGCTTGTCAATTCATTTACTGAGCTGGGAATCAGTTTGGTGGATAGTTCGGACGATGTGGAAGAAATTACAGAAAATGGCGTGGCTCAGACTGTGGAAGAAGAATTGCCACAGGCTAGTGAAGCCGAAACGACAACCTCTTCGGATGCTGTTGGTATTAAAGATCCCGTGCGTTTGTATTTGAAGGAAATGGGTGCAGTTGATTTGCTTTCTCGTGAAGGAGAAGTTGCAATTGCTAAACGTATCGCAGCCGGCTTTAATGTGATGATGAACGGGTTGGCGGAATGTGCTCCTACCTATGTCTTATTACAAAATTGGCATCAACAGGTTGAAGAGGGCACATTACCTTTGCGCGATTTGATTGATTTGGAAAGTGCGATGGAGGATTTGCCAAAATCTTCAGAGCCCGTTGTTGCTCCAAAGCCAGAACCGGAAGTTGTTACAAAAGCTGTCGAAAAGCCAGGTCGTAAAAAGAAGCTTGATATCATTGAAGAAGAGGAAATGGAGGCTCAGGAACAGCCAGATCCAGAGGAAGTAGATGAAGATGATGATATTTTATCCTTGGATCAAATGGAAGAAAGTTTGCGCCCGACGATTTTAAAGACATTTGAAAAAATTGAAGAGCTCTATCGTAAATTTGCCAAGTTACAAGTCACTCGTGTCAAGCAAATAGCTTACAAAGAAAAAATTACCCAAGCAGCGCATGATAAGTATGCTGCCTTGCAACGTGATTTGGTTGAACAGATCAAAATTTTGCATTTAAGTCAGGCTCGTTTGGGCGAGATTATGGATACAATCAATGATCTGAATCAAAAATTGATGATGTTGGAGGGTAAATTATTGCGTTTAGCCAGCAATCATAAAATTGATCGGGATGATTTCTTGAAAGTTTACGCCTTAAGTGAGTTGAATCCTAAATGGTTGGACACATTGAAAAATAAAAAGGATAAAAATTGGAAAGCTTTTGTTACAACATCTTTATCCGAAGCAAAAGATATTATGTCGGCTATGAAGGGGCTTTTATTGGAAACGAAAATGCCTGTTTCTCAATATAGACAGTTGGTCAATGTTGTGCGTAAGGGCCGTCAAGAAATGAAAAAGGCCAAACAAGAAATGATTGAAGCAAACTTGCGTTTGGTGATTTCTATTTCTAAACACTATATGCATCGTAATTTGCAGTTCTTGGATTTGATTCAAGAAGGAAACATTGGTTTGATGAAGGCGGTTGATAAGTTTGAATATAAACGCGGAAATAAATTTTCAACTTATGCAACTTGGTGGATTCGTCAATCTATTACACGTGCTATTGCTGATCAAGCGAGAACAATTCGTATCCCGGTCCATATGATTGAAACAATCAATAAAATGGTTCGGACCAGCCGTCAAATGCAATTAGAAACTGGTCATGAGCCGACTCCGGAAGAATTGGCCCCTCGTGTGAATATGACGCCGGAGAAAATTAAGAAAGTGATGAAGATTGCCAAAGATCCTATTTCTTTGGAAACACCTGTGGGTGATGAAGAGGATAGCCATTTAGGTGATTTTATTGCAGACAAAAATAGTTTGCAGCCTTTGGAGGCGGCAATTCAAAGCAACTTGCGTCAATCTTGTACGGCGGTGTTGTCTACTTTATCACCTCGTGAAGAACGTGTTTTGCGTATGCGTTTCGGTATTGGTATGAACTCTGATCATACATTAGAGGAAGTTGGTTTGCAATTTTCCGTGACCCGTGAGCGTATTCGTCAGATTGAAGCAAAAGCTTTGCGTAAATTGAAACATCCGACGCGTTCACGCAAACTGCGTAGCTTCTTAGAAGACGGTTAGTCCTCTAAAAAACATTGATAAATCATAAGAGCAAAATTAGATTTCTGCCGTGTTTGTGGGCGTGAAACCGTAAGGACGTGGCCCTATTGTAGGATTCTTTTTCCCCTAGCATTGGGATATACAGTTCTGGTTAACATGCCTTGGCTATTATAAAAATAAGTGTGCCCATCCAAGGTATGCTCGCAAGACCATAACAATTGTTTTGAATCGGGGGATCGATTTTTGAACATTGTCGAACGTAAAAGTCTTCCATCTTTACGTAAATCTTCTCGTGTATAACGATCTCCTTTTTTATCAACAAATTCCGTTGATACATGTTCAATTAATTTTTCGTCCATAAAGCTTTCTTTTTTGCGGAGCAAAGTTTTGCCATCTTCAGACCACTTCTTTTCTGAAAAGATATGGCCATGGCGAACGGAATATTCAGAGACCAAAATGCCGTTTTTGTATTCTTTGCGACTTATTCCATTTTCGTCAAACCTGCGCGATAGAGCAATTTGCCCGTTCTCAAAAACATATCTGTATAAGTTCGAGTTGAAATTTCCTTGAACTTCAAAGTGCTTGCCTGGTTCTCCTTGTAAAATGAGTTTTGAATCTCCGTATGGAGCCACAAGGAATAAAGATTGTATGTTGCCGAAAATGTCCATTTTAAGTGAGCGAACATAATTGCCATAGATATCCACAAATTCTCCTTGGTCATTTTTGCGCATATTTTTTTGAATAGTTTGGTAATAATAAGCAAAAGTATTGAAAGAATTTTCACCGTTTTCCAAAGTATCTGCTAAGACAAAGTGTTCTGAAACAGGGGTAAAAGGCACATCAAAGGGAAGTTGCATTTGAAATGCATAAACTCTATTGTTTAATGAGATATTATTTTCTGTAGACATATATTTCCTTTCAGCCGGAATAAACCAATAAAAAAGGCACTATCACCTATTTTTCGCGCGGAATTCTAGCATATTTGCATTGAATTGTCAACGAGAAATCTTGATCCCCCTTAGATAAAGGCTACTTTTTTGAAGAATTTAAAAAAAAGACTTGCATTTTTATATAAAGTAACCTATCATTAGACTCGTTCAATTTTTTTAAAGGAGAAAAATATGCCTTCAGTAGTAAATGATTCATGTGTTTTGTGTGGTGCTTGTGCCGAAGTTTGTCCAGTAGGTGCTTTCCATAAGGGTGAAACACAAATGGTGGTTGATCCAAATGCTTGTATTGACTGCGGTGTTTGTTTGAGTGAATGCCCACAGGGCGCTATTAAATCCTCTGACGAAGCAGATCAAAAGTGGGTCCAATATAATGCGGAAAACGCCGCTAAATTCCCACCAGCAAAATAGTTTTTACTAAGAGACCTCGGGTTTAATGCCCGAGGATTTTTTATGCCGATTTTTAATGCAACAGATGAGAATATAGCTAAAGCTGCTCACTTGATTCAACAAGGAGAGGTTGTAGCTTTTCCAACTGAAACAGTTTACGGGCTAGGAGCTGACGCCTATAATCCAAAGGCTGTTGCGAAAATTTTTGAAGCCAAAAATCGTCCGACATTTAATCCGCTGATTTCTCATATTGCTGATGTAGATTTTTTAAAAGATTATGCTCAGACTGATTCTCGAGTTAAGGCTTTGGCAAAAAAGTTTTGGCCGGGGCCGCTTACTATGGTTTTAAAGCGCAAACAATTTGTGGAATCTCTTGATTTAGCTTGCGCTGGCTTGCCAACCGTTAGTGTGCGTATGCCAAATCATTCCGTGGCGTTAGAGCTTATTCGCAAAAGTGAAACGCCTATTGTGGCGCCCTCTGCAAATAGATCCCAGAGTATTAGTCCGACAACGGCTTCTCATGTTGAGCGTAGTTTAGGAAATCGAGTGCCGATGATTTTAGATGGCGGTGCGTGCGGAGTGGGTGTGGAATCTACTATTATTGATTTGACGAGTAAGGATGTTGTCTTGTTGCGAGCAGGGGGTATTCCTATGGAGGAAATCAGTTCCTTTTTAGGAGAGCCTGTATTAATTTCAGGAGGTAATCCAAATTTGCCATCTTCTCCGGGGCAAATGCTGAAACATTATGCCCCCAAGTATGAAACCAGAATCAATGTAATTCATCCAAATGATGATGAGTTTATGATTGGTTTTGGTCAAATTGATGGTCATTTAAATTTAAGCAAAAGTGGGGACTTGCGTGAAGCTACCGCCAACTTGTTTGCGTATATGCATCAAGCGGAAGAACAAACAAAATACACAAAAATCGCCATTGCTCCTATTCCAATGGAAGGATTAGGCCGAGCAATCAATGATCGCATTAAGCGTGCTTCCTACAAAGATTGAATTCTATCTAACCATCTTTAGGTCAAGTTTGGAACGTGTATTGATGCCAAATTTTTTGCTTGCTCCGGCATTTATTTCTAAAACACCAGCCACAGGAACAACACTTGAAATTAATTTAAGATCCAAAGGTTGTGCATTGCGATGAATCAACACAACATGCCCATTGTCGTCAAAAAAGATCATGTCCAAAGGAATAAATGTATTTTTCATCCACATTTGAGCTATCCGATTTTTTGCAAACAAAAAGATCATCCCTTCCTTTTCGCCCAAGGATTCGCGAAACATAAGGCCTTTTTGTTGTTGGGCAGGAGTCAAAGCGCGTTCTACCTTAAAGGAAACAACTCCATTTGGTGTTTGGATGTTTAAGTCATGTGATCCGAAAAAGTTTACCCATAAACCAATGATTGCGATAACAACAATGACAAACAAAACGGCTAATTTAAGAAAAACATGATTTTCTTCGCGTTGAACAAGCTTTTTCCCACGAACAATATTTTTTGTTGTTTTTTTCATTTAGACTCTCCTTTTTCGTCTGAAAATGTTGCATGAAATAATTTTTTTATAATAAACGGATTGTCCGTAATTATTTGCTGTAATGACCTGGTGTAGTCCGGATCCTCTAATTGATAAGACATTAGTTTGCCAGCCAATAGATAAGGCAGATTTTCCGTTGCTCGCCGATGTGCTGCGCGTCGTCTGTATTCCCGCCAAGGCCAATAACTCGGCTCTGAGTTCATCTCTTCGACATAAGATTCGGTGGCCTTTATCAAAGAATTATATGTGGTTTCTGTATAGTTTTTATCGTCTAACCACCCCTTTTGGGCATAGGGAGATTGCATATTTCTTTTGCCCCAATCTGTTGTATAAACGCTCTGTGCTAAGGCCAGTCCTGGAGTAATTTCATCAATTTTAAGAGATAATTGTTCAAGTTGCGTTGCTTTTGTTTTTACGGCAATGGCATCATACTTTTCAACGAGGCTGTTGAAAAAGGCGCTTTCTTGTTCCGACCAATCTTCATTTTTCTCAAACTTCCGTTTTAAGGCACCTAACAACATTTTTTCTCTTAAAATCTGTTCGTTTGAGCGTAAAATCAAAGCAGTGATAACCTTGGCATATAACTCATGAGAGCCATTTTCCGCAAAGTCATCAGGCAATCGATCAACAAAGATTCGGGGAACAGAAGTGAGCGTTGCATCTTTAAATAAGCTTTGTAATTCTTCTGTTGTAGTGGGTGTCACAATGGTGCCAGGAATTTCTTGTGAAAGCTGTTGTATTGCATTGTCTAAGGATGTTGCGTGTGCAACATTTCCGCAAAAGATTAACATAGCAAATAGAAATTTATACATGACGCCCCCTATGCTTTAATAGCATCACTATCTGTTTAACAGAAAATGCACGAGTTGTCAACAAAGAAATTAAGAAGGTGGCGCTTCCTAATGCAACTAGCAAAGCTAATGCTAAAATTTGGGCTAATTTATCAGTGTTTGTGGATAGGAATTGCATGCCCCATCTACCAAACCATAAGCTGACGGCCATAATTATACAAGACAAAATAATGCGTTTGACCCGATATTTGAATAAATTATCTAAACTGAACTCCTTGTTGTTTCTGAGACGCAACCAATATTGCGTTGCATTAATCCAAGTTGTTAGGCCTGTCGCTAATGCAATTCCAACATATCCTAAGAATTGCATCAAGGTTAAAGCCAAAATTGTATTGAGAATAACACCTATAATGGCAATTTTCACAGGGGTTGTTGTGTCCCCTCGTGCATAAAAGAAAGGTGAAAGTGCTTTGATCATCATATAGGCGGGGAGCCCTATAGCAAAGACAATCAATGCACGCGCTGTGTGAATGGTGTCATCCGCTGTAAAAGCTCCATGTTCAAAAAGTGTTTGAATAATGGGAGTTGCTAAAAATATAAGTCCGATCATAGATGCACCAGACATGGCAATGGAAAGTTCAAGTCCTCGGTTAAGTTGAGTATTGGCTTGATCTCGTTCGCCAGATTTTATATGGTGAGATAATACTGGTAATAGAGCTGTTCCTATGGCAACCCCAATAATCCCGATTGGTAATTGGAATAAGTGTTGTGCATAATTGAGCCAAGACATAGCACCTGCACCAACTAAAGAAACAAACAATGTATCTAAAAATAAATTGATTTGATAAACACCAGATCCCAATATACCGGGCAACATTTTTTTGAGAAGAGTTTTAACCTCTTTTGTCATATGGAATATGGCTTTAATCGGTGATATCAAGCCAAATATATATCCAGATTTTTTTATGTGCCAACTTAGGAATAAAAGTTCTATCATGCCTGCACCTAAAACGCCCCAGGCAAGTGCATATGCAGGTGCATCTGTTCCAGATATAAAAGGGGTGAGACATAACAAACTGCCAATCATGCATAAGTTTAAAATTGTTGGGGTAAAGGCGGCCGCCCAAAATTTACCAACAGAATTTAAAATTCCCGCCAGTAATGAAACCAATGAAACAAACATCAAAAATGGGAATGTGATACGGGAAAGAGATGTCGTTAATTCAAGCTTTCCGGGAATTTCATCAAAGCCTGGCGCAAATAAGAACATCAGCGCAGGCATCAAAATTTCCATTATGATGACAAAAATCAATAAGATATAAAAAAGAAAACTGTAGACGGCTTTTGCAAAGTTCAAGGCTTGCCGTTTGCTTTTATGTAATTCTCCCGTAAACAAAGGAACAAAGGCAACATTCAATGTGCCTTCGGCGAATAAACTGCGAAATAAATTTGGAAAACGTAAAGCAACAAAAAAGGCATCGGCGGCCATGCTGGCCCCCAAAAAACGGGCAATTAAGATATCCCTAATGAAACCTACCACACGGCTAATGGCGGTTCCTCCACTTACAGTTGCTATGCTTTTTAATAACGACATATTCAAACTATAAGCAAAAAAAAATTGACTTGCAAGAAAAAAGTTCTTGCTTTTTAAATTAAAATAGTGTAAAAATATACTGTTTTCGGACAAAGGGTGTGTAGCTCAGGTGGTTAGAGCGTTACGTTGACATCGTAAAGGTCGCTGGTTCGAGTCCAATCACACCCACCATTTATTAAATGCCTTGATTTTTCAAGGCTTTTTTTGTGTCTGTTTTGTACATGTCACTGGAACATGCAAGAGTGAATTTTGGGAAGATAGGAGCGCTGTTATTTAAGGATGTTATCAACCTGTTTTCAAAAGGCAAAATAATCAGTAAAATTGTTAAAAAATAGCTTGCTTTTTCTATTTTGTTTAGTTAGCATAAGATTAGAATAATATGTTGCTAGGGAGATAGAGTTGAAATCTGCGTTGAAACAAGGGATTGTCTTATTAGTTGCTATGGCTTTGTGTAGCCCGACAAAGGCTGAGATGATCCGCGTGACTCCACGTCGCGCATTGGCTTATCACGCAGAAACGGGAAATTTAACAGCCATATTAAACATCAGAAAAAAAGGTTATTCATTAGAATTGCCTGACAGCAAAGGTAATACCGCTTTGTGTGAGGAAGTATGGCGTCAAAATCGCGTGGGCGTCGCAACTTTAATTCGTGCAGGAGCCAATGTTAATGCAAGTTGTATGCGTCAAATTCCCATGGCTTATCGACAAATTTTAATGCAAAATAATTATTCTTATCCGGTGTGGGCTAATGGATATAATGAGTTTGCAAGACAGCCCGCTATGGCGTCGACTTGGGCAGATGCTGGAAGTTATACTGGTATTACCAAGACAAGTGAAGGTATAGGTGTTCTTGGTTGGACCGGTATTGGTGTTGGCGCTGCAGTTATTGCAGGTGGTATTGTTGCTATGGCCACAAGTGGTGGCGGCGGTGGCCATTCAAAGAGTTCTGGCGGAAACAAGTGTTCAGATTATGTCGAGAGCTGTGGGCAAGGATGGCATCCAATATCGGGAGATCAATGTCAAACAAATGGTAAAACTTATGTAAAATGTGAAGAAAATGCATGTAGCGGGTATAAAGTAGGTTCGTGCCCAGAATATGCCCAAAATTGTCAAACATGTTGGCGTGGTACGACAGAAACGTATTCTTTCTCGAAATGCCAGGATGGATATGAAGGAGATAATTGTACCCCTATCGTTTGCCCATATACAACAAAGGAATGTACAGGAGATTATGAAGAAACAGGCAATACTTGTCAATCTGGTCAAGAATTATATAAGGAATGTAGATTGGCAGTTTGCCCTGGATATGTATCTGGTTGCGGAACGGGATATCACGCTATTCCAGGAGAGACATGCGAAGCAGGTGGAAATACTTATGTAAAATGTGAAGAAAATGAATGTAATGGATACACTGTAGGGACTTGCCCGGAACATGCTGTAGATTGTCAAACATGTTGGCGTGGTGGAACGGAAACGCATTTGTTCTCAGATTGTCAGTCAGGATATGAAGGAGATACTTGTTCTCCTGTTAATTGCGGAGAAGGATATGTTAATATAGCGAGTTGCCCAGAGCATGCAACATGTAGTGCCCCTTGTTATTCTGCTGGAGATACTTTATTAAAAATAACGAATTGTGAGGATCCTTATACTATAAGTGAGGATAAAAAGAAGTGTATATTTGAATGTCCTGCAAACCAATACGCAGTGGGAACAACATGTAACAATTGTCCAACGGGAGCTACATCTCCCAAGGGATCAGAAGGCATTGATTCATGTATTTGTGCACCTGGTTATGCAGTCAAAGATGGTGCCTGTGTAAGCGTTGATTTTCCAAACATAGGGGCACATCCTGCTAATGGTGCTCCTGCTAACTATGTGACCAATGAATTTAAAAAGGGTCGCTTTTTAGAGCAAATTAATGCGCAATATGCTTATGCCAGAGGATATAACGGATATGTTGTGAACAGAAATTCAGAAACTGGTGAGTTGATAGGTGATGATGGAAATTATTCGACTGGCAGTAAAGTTCGAGTGGGAATTATGGATAATGGTTTTGACATCAATCATCCTGATTTAAAAGGCAATATCGTAAAAGGCGACAACAATAAAGTGTATGGATACAATTTTGATTATGGCCCATGTAGAAACGGTGATACAACACATTGTTATGGTTTTAAGGCTCGAAAAACAGAAAATGGCACGGAGTATGGCGATCTTGTTTTTTATAAAACAGGGGCTACAGATTTTGATGTGGTTGATGCAGGAAATGATAGCGATGGTTGGTGGACGGCTAGTACGGTTTCTAGCAGCTTTTCGCAGTATTCTTCCACATACGATTGGGATGCATTGAAAAATGATCCTGCACCTCATGATATTTCTTCTGATGAGACCTCGGTTGAGCGTTATTCAAATATGAGCGGAAATGATCATGGAACGCATGTGGCAGGCATCATCGGAGCGACTCAAAATGAATTAGGAATGATGGGTGTTGCCCCCAATGCTGAGCTGGTAGTTGCCAGTCGACCAGGGGCTTTTTTTGTTGGAGGTAAATGGCATGGGTATGGATTCGATGAAACCATGGAAACTTTGAAAAACGAAGGAGTTCGTGTTGTTAATATGAGCTTTGGTGCTCCTACTAGAAATTCCACTGATGAAGTATCGTATGCTGTGGGTAAATCAGCTACGCTCCATGAGTCTGATTCAGCTATTAGGATGTACCAAATTGCTGCTGAAAATAATATCGTATCTGTGAAGGCTGCAGGAAATGATGGTAATTATCACGAAGCCAGTATCGATTGTGGTATTCCTTTGTCAACGGAATTCCTGCCAGGAAGTCAATACGATCAAACAAATTTATTTATTACCGTTGTCGCTGCGGATAAAGATAATAAGCTTGCGTCTTATTCTCAATATTGTGGTGCGGCGGCAGGATATTGTTTAACCGCTCCTGGTGGAGATATCAGCAGAGGCGTAGAAGTTAACAATGATCGTTTGGAAGAGTTAATTGATATTTATCGAGACAATCCTACAACGGGAAATTTGAATGCGTATTATGACTATCTTACCGAAATTCATAGTGAGTGGGGTATTTATTCGACAGTTCAAGATAATAGTTCCCACGCTTACATAACTGAAGGAACAAGTAAAGTTTCCTATGGTTATGCACAGGGAACCTCTATGGCAACTCCGGTGGTAACTGGTTCTGTCGCTTTATTGATGTCTGCTTATCCGCATTTGACCAGTCAACAAATTGTAGAGATTTTATTCCGGAGTGCTAATAAAAACTTGGTAAATTGGGGAGGGGCTCTCAATTCAACTATATCAGATTCTTTGAGTACTTGGACGGATAGTTTTGGCAATACCTATGAAATTAGTAAAATTTACGGTCATGGTATGGTGGATCTAAAAGCGGCCACGGAACCATTGGGGGATTTACAAACGCCTACAACTCAATCGGTTTCTAGTAAACAACCATTATCCGATACAAGGTTAGCTTTGCCAAAAGGAATCAATAAAAAGGTGGAAAATAAAGCGCCTAAATCAGTCTTGGCATTGGATGATTATAATCGACCTTTTGCGGTATCTATTGAAGGAAAGGTAAAATCCGCATTGCGTGATCCAGATTCCTTTAAGCGAGATTTTAGATCCTTTATGTCCAAAACAAAAGTTCAAAAAGCAGGCGTTGAAGACAAGTTGAGTTTTTCGTTTGCTTCCAGCAAAACAGATAAAAACTTGCTCGGTTTGGGTATTTTAGATGTGAATTATCGTTTTAACGAGTCATCTCAATTAAAGTTCTCATATCGTTCGGATACCATTAATGAAAAATTACATATTGATAAAGTATTGGCAAATCCATTTATAAATATGAAGGACAGCTATTCTTTGGCTCAACAATGGGGAAGTGAGAAGTTGAAATTTTTAATGGGTGTGACCACAGGTAAAAATGCTTTCTATGAAACGGATTCATCAAAAGATGAAGAGTTTAAGCACTCTGTTCATGTGTTGAATTCTGAGGTGTCTTATCGTCCACATAGGTCTTTGACCTTCAAAGCTGTTGGCGGTATGATGAAAGAAAAAGATGCATTGCTAGGTATGAACGGAAGCGGAGCTTTTGCAACAGATGACGGCAAGACGTATTTTACAGGTGCCAGTGTTGAATATAAACCTTTAGAATCTGTGACTTTGTCTGCGGCATATTATTATGGACGTAGTTCAATTCCTCAAACGAGGAGCCTTGTGAAAATTAAAGATGTGATCAGTGATAGTTTCGCCTTTGATGCACGTTATCAAGCAGATGATGAAAAAACAATTGGATTGCAATTTTCTTCACCACTTAGAATTCGTGAAGGGCATGCGACCTTTAACTTGCCAGTTGCACGAGATATGTATGTCGATAGAGTTTATTTTGATGAGCAAAAGGTTTCTTTAAAGCCCAATTCGCGGGAGTATGATCTTGGGTTATATTATATGGTTGAAACCGATACTTATGATTGGCGCAGTGAGTTGATGATGCGTTTGCACCCAGATCATATGGCCGGAGCTCAGCCAGATTACAGAGCGTTGCTCGGTTTGTCGTATAAGTACTAATCTGTGAATTATTTAACGTGAAACACCTATGCTTTTTTTAGAGCATGTTGGAGAACTTCTTCAATGCGAGAAACAAGAATGATTTCCAAATTATCTTTAACATTATCCGGAAGATCTTCTAAGTCGTTCTTGTTTTCAGTAGGAATAAAGACCGTTTTGATGCCTGCACGTAAGGCGCCCAACAATTTTTCCTTTAATCCGCCGATAGCCAGAATGCGTCCCCGTAAAGTTATTTCTCCTGTCATGGCAATTTGTTTTTTTACTGGGGCTCCGGTTAAAGCAGATACAAGAGCGGTCACAATAGCAACACCGCTGGAAGGCCCTTCTTTTGGTTGCGCTCCTTCCGGCACATGAAGGTGGATGTCTTGTTTGCTCAATTTCTTTTCATCAATGCCAAAATCTTTGGCATGGGCACGAACATAAGATCTTGCTACTTCCACAGTTTCTTTGAAAACATCGCCTAATTTCCCGGTAAATGTTAATTTGCCCGTTCCAGACATGGTTAGCACTTCATGAGGCATAATTCCGCCACCGACTTCGCTGTAATAAAGCCCATTGGAAACGCCAATTTGATCTTCCTTATCTGCAATACCGAAGAAGTGGCGCGGAACACCAGCATATTTTTTCACATTTTTAGGGGTAATAACAATTTGTTGAATGGATTTTGTTTGTAATTCTTTGACAACTTTGCGTGCAATTTTTGCGATTTCACGTTCCAATTGACGGACGCCGGCTTCCATTGTATAAGAGCGGATTAATTCTAACAAAGCCGCATCATCAAAGGTTAATTCATCTTTTTTAAGCCCCGTTAAATCCAATTGGCGTGGAACCAAATGGCGTTTAGCAATTTCCAATTTTTCATCTTCTGTATAGCCGGATAAACGAATAATTTCCATTCTGTCCAAAAGAGGAGAGGGCATAGAGGAAGTATCGTTTGCCGTGCAAATAAACATTACATTGGACAAATCATAATCTACATCCAAATAATGGTCTGAGAATGTTTTATTTTGTTCCGGATCTAAAACTTCCAATAAAGCGGAGGCGGGATCGCCGCGATAATCATTTCCAACTTTATCAATTTCATCCAATAAAAAGAGAGGATTTAAGTTGCCGGCCTTTTTCATGCTTTGAATAATTTTTCCGGGCATCGATCCAATGTAGGTGCGTCTATGTCCGCGAATTTCTGCTTCATCATGCATGCCACCTAAACTGGCACGAACAAAGGTGCGTCCGGTCGCCCGAGCGATAGATTGACCAAGACTTGTTTTGCCAACCCCAGGCGGACCAATCAAACACAAAATAGATCCTTTGACATGTCCCACACGTTTTTGAACGGCTAAAAATTCCAAAATACGTTCTTTTACTTTCTTTAATCCATAATGATCTTCATCTAAAATTTGCTCAGCTTTTTTTAAGTCCAATTGTAATTTCTTTTGAGCAGTCCAGGGTAGGGCAATTAACCATTCAATATAGTTTCGAATAACGCCGGCTTCTGCAGACATATTACCCATGATTTTGAGACGTTTAAGCTCTGTCAAAGCTTTTTCGGTGGCTTCCTTTGACATATGGGCTGCATTAATTTTCTTTTCTAATTCGCCCAATTCACTTGCGTCTTCCGCAGAATCACCTAATTCTTTTTGAATAGCTTTGATTTGTTCATTTAAATAGTATTCACGTTGGGATTTTTCCATTTGTTTTTTAACACGTTTGCGAATATTTCGCTCCATGTTCAAAACTTCAATTTCTTTTTCCATAGCGGCAAACAAAGCCGAAAGCTGATCATCTAAAGATGCGATTTCTAACAGCTTTTGTTTTTCTTCAATTTTTATGGATAAATGTGTTGCGATGATATCTGCAAATTTTACAGGATCTTTGATTTGTGAAACCGCGGTTAAAATATCTGGGGAAATAGTGCCAGATAATTGGACATATGTTTGAAATTGTTCCATGACGGAGCGAACAAGAGTATCGATTTTATCCTGATCTTCTTCCTTCATCGGCACAGAGGCCGCATGAGCTTCAAAGAAAGGTTCACTTTGTGTCCAATCCATAACGCGAGCACGTGTTGTTCCGTCCACCAAAATCTTTATAGTGCCATCCGGCAATCTTAGTAATTGCAGAATATTTGCCAATGTGCCGACGCGATATAGATCCCCAGTGTGAGGCGTATCCATTTGGGCATCCGTTTGAGCAATCAAAAGGATTGGCTTTTTTTCCGCCATTGCGCTTTCTAATGCAGCAATCGACTTGTCTCGTCCAACAAACAATGGGACGACAACATTAGGGAAAATAACAATATCACGAAGGGCCAATACG
Organism: uncultured Alphaproteobacteria bacterium; assembly: GCA_905236245.1. Classification (GTDB taxonomy): domain Bacteria; phylum Pseudomonadota; class Alphaproteobacteria; order CAAHEQ01; family UBA3637; genus UBA3637. The sequence goes on along the minus strand of CAJOPC010000034.1, from coordinate 22,155 downwards.
GGGTAAATACCATCTGTTGCTTTTTCTGTCATGAATACACCTTTCTATCGTATTATAAATATGTATGCAAAAAATGAAAAAGTCAATAACTTCTTGACAATTTTATTAGTGTGGAGTATAATACATATATTCTTCAGAGGAGATTGACTATGGAATTAAATGATATTTTAGTTTCTCTTTTTATGGTATTAGCCTTTTCGGGCTTTCTTAACAGCGGAAAATAATTATTTCTTTGGGAGCGCTTTGATTGAAGGCGCTTTTTCGTTTGAAAGTAAATTGTCGTAATTGCCTCCTAAGGCATTTTCCAACAGAGTTTGAGGGGAACACCCATCGGCAAGCCGTTGTTGGATAACTTGATCTATTAAAGATCTAACAGCGATGTCTTGAACACGCTTTTTTTGTTCTGTTTGTTGGAATAATCTATCCCGCATATATGTGCGATAAAAACGGGCGAACTCATAGACCGGCTCTCCGCCTTTTGCATAGTCTTTTAACCCTTGCAAATAGGTTTTTGAATCCATAAGAGCGTAAATTCCGTCGCCGTTGACATCTCTATATAAAATCCAATCTTCAACAATTTCCGGCACCAAAAATTCTTGCAGTAAGCCTGGACGAATCTTGCCAAAATCGATTGTCTTTGCTGTATTATCTTTTTGTATAATTTTGATTTGATCTTCAAAAAATTTTCGATTTTCTCTGCCAGAGCGTTTAATGTCCAATAGGGAACAGGTTGTTAAGATAGCAATGATAGCCAATTTCAATTCATCATTGACTTTGTAGCTCATTTTAACAGGGATTCGCTTAGCTTCCTCATTATATGAGGTTTGATGTATAGCAAATAGGTGTAGCTTGTTAAGTAAAGCCATCTGTTGGGCATCTAATTCGGGAATAGTGTCCAATTGAATTTTCTTTTCTAAATTTATGGCCTCATTTAAAGAGATTTTCATTCATAAATCCTTTGGTTAAGCAGATGCAGCTTCCTTTTTATAAACCAATTGCGGTTCGGCATCACCATTGATAACTTTTTCATTGATGATGACTTGTTCTAGCCCCTTCATATCGGGTAGGCGATACATCAAGTCTAATAACAAACTTTCCATAATGGCACGTAGCCCACGGGCGCCTGTTTTACGTTTCAGCGCTTGTTTTGCGATGGCAGTACAAGCTTTATCGGTAATATCCAATTCAACACCCTCCATTTTAAACAGTGCTTGATATTGTTTTACCAATGCATTTTTAGGCTCTTTTAAGATGCGCACAAGAGCTGACTCATCCAAGTCTTGTAAAGTGACATGGACCGGCAGGCGGCCGATAAATTCTGGAATCAATCCGTATTTTAATAAATCATCAGGTTCCAATTTATCTAACATCATACCTAATGTTTTTTGCTTCTTTGTTTTTACATCGGCACCAAAACCAACAGAATAGGCGGCATCCCGATGCGCAATGACTTTTTCCAATCCGTCAAAGGCTCCACCACAGATAAATAAAATATGTTGTGTATTCACTTTGATATATTCTTGATTTGGGTGTTTGCGACCACCCTGAGGGGGTAAACTGGCAACAGTGCCTTCCATCATTTTTAATAGGGCTTGTTGCACGCCTTCGCCGGAAACATCACGCGTAATGGATGGTCCGTCGGCTTTGCGTGAAATTTTATCGATTTCGTCTATGTAAATGATACCACGTTCTGCCTTTGCAACATCATAGTTTGCTGCTTGCAATAATTTCAAAACAACGTTTTCGACATCTTCACCGACATAGCCGGCCTCTGTCAAAGTCGTGGCATCTGCGATGGCAAATGGAACATCCAAAGTTTTTGCCAACGTTTTGGCAAGTAATGTTTTTCCGCAACCGGTTGGCCCAACAAGTAAAATATTAGATTTTTCCAATTCAACATCATTGGGTGTATCTAAACTGTTGAGGCGTTTGTAATGGTTATATACTGCGACGGATAATACTTTCTTGGCTTTTTCTTGACCTATCACATAGGTGTCTAAAAAAGCATTTAATTCGCTGGGCGTTTTAAGCTTGATTTTATCTGTGCCAGGAAGTTCCATTTGAGGATCTATTGCATTTTCTTGTTCTTCCGTAATAATATCTTGGCATAGTTTAATGCACTTATCACAAATAAAAACAGTTTCCATCTTTCCGTCATCTGTGCGGATGGACTTTCCTGCAATCAATTTTTGAACTTCATTCTGACTTTGTCCGCAAAAAGAACAATGTAAAGTTTTATCTTCGCTCATAAAGGACTCCTTTGATTATAAAATATCACATATCCGCTTAAAAAACAAGTGTTATTTTAATTAGTTGACAGATAGGAAAAATATGTTAGAATAATATATGAAGAGAGGAGAAAACATGGCTAATATGAAGAGTTGGTTACAAAAAATAAAAAGTTTTGGTGGTGCTGCTTTCGATGGTCTTAAGTCGCATAAGTGGGGTTTCTTGGCATTAGGATTGGCGGCACTCACGACGGCATCCATCGCATATTGGGGAGATAATGCGGTTAGTAAGGTTTTGAGCAACATAGGAGAAATGATTCCTCATGTGACGCCAAAGTTATTTATGATCTCCGCTGGTTTGTGTTTGGCCGCGATTGCAGCCAGAGGTATTCCGGCATTGTATAGATATATCAAACAAAAAAAGCAACATAGCAGTATGCGGGACGATTTGAGCCACTCTCCATGCAAAGTGGATGAGGCAGAGATGGGTAGTCCTGTTCAGACAGTGGAAAATGCAAATGTTGCCCCTGTTAAAGGGAAAAAACGGGAGCTGTCTCCTGCGGTAAAGCAAGAAATTGTTAACCGCGGACGTCAAGGCGGTTAATCCTTTTGGTTGTCTATAAAATCCCCGCATCGCCGGGGATTTTTTATTTGTCCTTGACAAGATGTGAAAGTAGGTGTAAGAATAAAGCTATGTGTAGAAATGGTCTTGTCATTTTAAAGGAAATAAGTAGCACGAATAAGGCGATAGCCCTTATTTTGTACACACACACACACACACACACACACACACAATTAAAAGCTTGCCGAGCAAAATCGGCGACGCCGATCAATTAACCCGTGCCGTTGGGCAAGGGTGTTTTTGTAATTTAACAATGAAAGGATAAAAGATGAAAAAAGTTTTATTATTCGGAACGGCAATTTTGGTGGCAACCTCAGTTTTGGCCTTTGGCGGACATGGAGGTAAGAGTCGCAAGACCTCTGTCTATCGTGGCACAGGTGTTGATTCCATCGGTGTGCATGTGGACAGCAAAGATGGTGGCTCGGAGAAAGAAACTTGTCCTACCGAAAAACAATGTGGTGATTATTGTTGTCAATTAGATAACGTGTGTAAACAAAATGCAGAAACGGATGAATATCAATGTTGTAGAGAGGATTTAGGTCACTGCTGTTCTGGTAATCAAAATGCATATCTTGATTATGATTATAGTATGGGACCGCCACGTCCAGTCAACTCTTGCTGTGATGGCGAATTGTATTGTTCTGCCCGAGATATTGAAGGAAATTGCATTTATTCTTCTTCATGTTGCCCAAAGGGGAAGACGGTGCATGGACCGTTTGAACGGCTTGACGGGGAGCGGCAATACCTTTGTTGTAAAAACGAGGAGGTATCTTATTGCGTTTATAAAGCTTCTTATGGTTGCCACTATTTTTGTTGTAATGGTACAGTGCATAAGGAAGCTGGTTTAGATGGTGCGGATCTGTGTTGTAAGGAAGGACAAGAATTGATCTGTGCAGAGCATGACGAAAGCGATAATTGTTTATTACAGACTTGCTGTTATCCAGGACAAACACCTTATTGCGATACGCGCAATAGCGACGGAAGATGTGTGTATGGCGGGTGTTGCTCTGGCACAATATCTAAAGGTACCAGTTGGAATGGTGCAGACGCGTGTATAGCGGAGTAAGTATATTACTTTTCTTGTTTCTTATCCAACGCTATAATATCTTGTAACCGTTGATAATACGGATGGGATTTGTTCATTTTTTCCAAAGTGTCTTTGGCACGCTTTTGTGCGCGTTTCAAATGGTCGGATGTTCGATCATACTCAACCATGGCATATTCGGCTTCCAATTCTTTGCCAAGACGATGATAAGCCGTTGTCATTAAACGCCACGCTAAAGCAATATCCGGCTCTTTAATGACGGCAGTTGTTAGTAAATCTAAAGCTTTTTGAGCATTATCCTTTGATTTGCCCTCCAAATAGGCTTGTGCCAATGAAATTTCTATCAAAGGTTGGTGCGGTTTTAATTGATTGGCTTTGCTATAATGTTCGACTGCTTCGTTGGCACGTCCCTTTTCAAAAGCAAATTGTCCTCTTAGCTCATGTAAATAAGCATCTTTAGGATTTTCTTTAAGGAGACTGTCTAACAACCCAAAAGAATCTTTAAAGTCATGGCGTCGATACAAGGCAATTGCTCGAGCATATTTGTCCGTAAAATTATTGCCCTTATAACGTTGGATAACATCTGCCGGCTTTTGCATAAATCCAACGAGTTTTGCCTTAATACGATCGAATTGTGCATCTTTTTTTACATCAGGAGCATCTTTGGTAAAGCGATTTAAATCATTAATACGGGTTTGTGTAAAGGGGTGTGTGCGAAGGTATCCTTCGTCATCACTTGAATTTAATCGCTCCAAACGTTTCAGGTTTTTCATAATGTTCAAAAATCCCTGCATAGAGTAGCCGAGTTTTTTCATGACATCAACAGCCGTGCGATCGGCAGAACTTTCCTCTGTTTGGCGATAGGACATAAATTGTCCCAAAGCGGAACCTTGACTGCCAATCATAATGGCAATTCCTGCATCCGGCCGGCCGGAAGCTACGGCCAATACACCGCCCAAAATTGTTGAAATAAGGGTGGCCGTTTGTGCTTTTTCCATGGCAGCAATACCACGTGTGATGTGACCGCCAACAATATGGCCTGTCTCATGCGATAGAACAAACATAACATCATCAATACTTTCCGCGTTCATAAAAAGGCCTGTATGGATAAAGATTGTTTGCCCGCCAGCCACAAAGGCATTTAAACTGGGATCATTGATTAAGACAATGTCTGCATTTTCAGAGGCTAATCCTGCGGCGTCAAATATCTGTTTAACCCATCCCAAGACGGTTTCTTCAATTTCTGTGTCCCGAATAACGGAAAACGCTGAGGCAGCTTGGGCCCACAGGCATAAAAAACACAATAAAAAAATCCTCAAATATTTCATGAAAATGATTTTAGGATAAAAAAATGCCTGCGTCAAGAAAGAATTCTTGACAAGTGTAAAATAATTTTGTCAAATAGAACGTATGATGAAAGAAGAACGTAAGAAAATATATGTTGGCTTTACCTTTGCAGTGTTGTTAGGGTTGAGCTTAGTATTGTTGCATGGCAGATCTGCTCGGCAACAAAATGTTTCTGGGTTTACACTTTATGGTTATTTCAACAAGACTGATGGATTAAATAATGGGGCGGATGTTCGTTTGGCAGGTATGAAGGTTGGTCGTGTTGTAAGCCAAGAATTTGCTGATGATTATCGAATTAAAATAAGGATGGTATTGGACAAAGATTATCATTTGTCCGTTGATTCTTCGGCGCAAATTGAAACAGATGGCATTATGGGGACTAAACATATTGAAATTGTTCCCGGTGCAGATGATGAAATATTGCCGTCCTTTGGGGAATTTGGTTATACGCAGGATGTTATGATTTTAAATGATTTACTAGAAAAAGTTTTAGGCTATATGCGTGATAAAAAAGGAGAAAAGAATGAAGAAAAATCCAATTGAAACAGTTTTAGGTTTTTTCGTTTTGGCATTTACATTTTTGTTTTTGTTCTTTGCTTGTTCAAAAATCGATACAAAAACTGTGGCCGGATATACGGTTGTGGCTAATTTTTCCAAAATCGGTGGCTTAGAACATGGCGCGGATGTGCGTATTGCAGGTTTAAAGGTTGGTTCCGTTTTAAAAACAAAACTTAATCAAGAAGATTATACAGTAGATGTTTATTTGGATATTCACTCGGATGTTTTGTTGCCGATTGATACAATTGCCGCTATTTCTGATTCCGGAATTATGGGAGAAAAATATATCCGCTTGGAACCGGGGAAGGCGCGGGCTTTTTTAAACGATAAAGATCGAATTAAGCAAACTAAAAACTATAAATCATTGGAAGACAGTGTGTCGGAATTTATTTTCTTATCCACTAAATAGTGAGGCATAAATGAAAAAGTTGCTTTTATTAGGTTTGGTTGGTCTTGTTTCGCAAGTTGCTGCAAAAGATATTTCGACAGATACTGTTTTGTTGCAGGCATTAGATAAAACGACAGGACGGACCAGTTTTTTAACCGTTCATTTGAATCAAACTTATGAATATGGTGATTTACAAATTTTAGCGGAAAGATGCTTGAAACATCCGCCGGAGGAAACCCCCGAAAACGCCGTTTTCATGACTATTACGGACAAAGACGAAGGGGATGTTGTTTTTAAAGGTTGGATGTTTTCATCTGAGCCGGCTTTGTCAGCCATGGATCACAGCATGTATGATGTTTGGGTTGTGGATTGTGTTGAGCGGGCAGAGAATCCCAAAAATACAGACATTATTTCAAAAAATGAATAGTCTGTTTTAACAGATTGATTTTTTTGTTATTTTGCTGATGTATTACGACATTAACAAATCAAGGAAATGGACGATCTTGTCATGGGTTTGATCTCGAGGAACGATTTGATCAATCATACCATGTTCAAGCAAATATTCGGATTTTTGGAAGTTTTTAGGTAGTTTTTCCCGAATAGTTTGTTCAATAATACGTGCGCCCGCAAATCCAATGGTTGCGCCTGGCTCTGCCAAGGTAATGTCTGCCAACATGGCGAAAGATGCCGTCACGCCGCCCGTTGTTGGGTCGGTTAGCAATACAAGGTATGGCAATTTTTTTTCCTTTAATTTCTTAACGGCCAAAATTGTTCGGGCCATTTGCATCAACGATAAAACGCCTTCTTGCATTCTGGCACCGCCAGAGGCGGGAACAAGAACTAGGGCTGCTTTGCGTGCAATAGCTGCATCCACAGCTTTAACAATGGCTTCTCCTACCGCAGTGTTCATTGAGCCACCCATAAAATTAAAATCAAAAATGCCACAAACAACGGGATGGCGTCCCATTTGTCCGTGCGCCAAAAAAATTGCCTCATCCAATCCCGTTTTCTTTCGGGCTTGCTTCAAGCGATCAGAGTATTTCTTGATGTCATGAAATTGAAGAGGATCTTCCTTAACTTTTGGGAGGACAATAGGTGTGAAAACACCATTATTAAAGAGTAGCTTTGCTCGTTCTAGTGCAGATAAGTGAAAGTGATATTGACACGACGGACAAACCAAATGATTTTTTTGAATTTCTGAATGGAATAACATATTGCCACAACCAGGACATTTGTCCCAATAATTGTCAGGGATATCCTTGACAATATTGGCCTTTTTAACGGTTGGCCTGGTGTGACTTGTAATCCAGTTCATGAATAAGATCCTTAGGCAGCTTTATTTAATGCCTGTTTCACGGCTTTTCCCGCTTTAAAGAACGGAACTTTCTTTTCGGAAACGGAAACGGAGGCGCCAGTTTTTGGATTGCGACCAGCCCGTGCTTTTCTTGTGCGGACGGATAGCACGCCAAATTCACGCAACTCAACGCGATTGCCCTGAGACAAGGTTTCTGTGATGGTGTCAAAAATTGTGTTTACAATACGTTTCGCCACAGTTTTTGAAATATTTTCTGTTTCTGCCAGTTTATCAACGAGTTCAGATTTAATCATTTTTTTTCCTTTCAGTTTTATTAAAACACTGTTCCTATTTTACAGCTTTTTTTACAGAAAAGTCAAGTGGTGATTGATTTTTCTTTTTATTCATCTCTTCTGCGCCGGAAACTATATCAATAAGTTCGTCCGTAATTTGTGTTTGGCGCAGCTGTTGATATTCCAAATTAAAGTTTTCCAAAGAATCATTGATATTTTTTTGGGCCTCTTGCATATGAATCATCCTGGTGTAATGTTCGCTTGTTAAACTGGATGTCAAATCATGTGATAAAGTAATAATCAAATATTCATGGAGCAGGGCGCTGAACAATTCGTGTTTGTCTGCACTAATATAGGGCAAAGTCTTTCCATCCCATTTTTTCCTTTTAAGTTGATACATACGCTCTTGAGGAAGAGGAATCAATTGTCTGGCACGAGGGGTAAATGCTGTTGCCCCCTTTTTTTTGTTGTTAAACAAATAGACTAAATCAACTTTGTGTTTTGTTACAACTTCATTGATTTTAGTCAGGATGAGTGTTGCATTTTGTGCAATTTCTTTTACAGAATTTGATCCGGGATAACTTGCCTCTATTGGAAGCTGATCAATTTGTGCCAAAACCCCCATGCGTTTTCCAACTGTAATAAAGTACTTTTCTCCCTTAGGGGAAAGATCTTGCAGGTATTCTTGAGAGAAATTGAATAAAGTTCTGTTGAACTTTCCCACCAAACCATTGTCTGTTCCAATTAAAATAGATAAAACTTTTGGATTTTGCGCAGGCACTTTCGGTGGTTCGTATTTAAAAAAATCTTGTGTAAAAAGCCCGTGGAAAGCATCTTGAACAGTATGCGCGTATTGAGTTAAAGAGGCAAGTGCTTTTTCGTATTGCCCAACAGAAACAGAGGAGAGCATTTTCATCGTATTGACGATTTCCCCCAAGTCAGATGTTGTTTTAATGCGTCTATTTAATTGTTCTAATGTCATTTCATCTCTTTGCTTTGAATGGCTTGACGAAAGGCAGATAAAAGCGTTTTTTGCGTATTTTCATCTAACTTTTCTCGTTTGATTGTGATCTTGTTAACGATATTAGTAAAACGTTGATGAAGTATTTTTCCAATGGCATTTTGTGCTTTTACAATTTGAGCATTGGAAAGACCGTCAAATAATCCGTTATTGACCGCCAAGAATACAGCAATTTGTGTGGCTACATCCATTGTTTGAAATTGCATTTGTTGCAAAACAAAACGGATGGCATACCCTCGATTTAGTTTTTGCTGTGTTGCCTCATCCAATTGAACGCCAAATTTAGAAAAGGATTCTAATTCTTCAAATTGAGAATAGAACAGTTTCAACGGCCCCAATAATTGACGGTAAGCTGGCAGTTGTGCTTCGCCACCAACACGTGAAACGGAACGCCCTGTGTCGATTGCTGGCATGATACCCTTTTGAAATAGATTCGTGGATAAGTAGATTTGCCCGTCCGTAATTGAAATAATATTTGTTGGAATGTAAGCAGAAATATTTCCGGCCTCAGTTGCAACAATCGGTAAAGAAGTCAAAGATCCTCCACCCAACTTTTCATTTAAATGCGTTGATCGCTCCAATAAACGAGAGTGGATATAGAAGATGTCGCCGGGATATGCTTCTCGTCCAGGGGGCGTTCTTAAAAGCAAGGACATTTGCCGATAAGCGCGTGCATGAGCGGTTAAATCGTCATAGATAATCAAAACATCTTTGCCTTGTAACATAAACCATTCGCCGATAGATGTAGCTGCATAGGGGGCGATGAATTGAAGGCCAGCTTCGTTTTCTCCATTAGCAACGACGACAACACTTTGTTGAAGCATGTTGCCTTTTTTCAGTTGTTCAATAACTCTAGCCGTATCAGTGCTACGTTGACCAATGGCACAATAAATACAAATAACGCCAGTCTTTTTTTGGTTGAGAATTGTATCGACTGCAATAGCGGTTTTTCCTGTTTGTCTATCGCCTAAAATAAGTTCGCGCTGTCCGCGTCCAATAGGTGTAAAGGAATCGATAGCTTTTATGCCTGTTTGTAGCGGGGTCTCAACCGGAGCACGATCCATGATGGCGGCGGCAGGACATTCGATTGGTCGTGTTTTTTTCGAAGAAATAGAACCTTGTTCATCTAAAGGATTTCCCAACGGATCAATGACTCGCCCTAATAACTCATCACCTACTGGGACCTCTAAAATACGTCCCGTTCTTGTTGCTTGATCGCCGGCCTTTAAGTTGTCTGCATTGCTTAAAAAGACAACGCCAGCCCCATCTTCATTGAGACTATACACCATTCCGATTACGCCGTCTTTGAAGGATAATAATTCATTAATTTGAGCTTCGGATAAACCTGAAACAAGTGCTGTGCCAGCAGAAATAGATTGAATTTCGCTGATCTCCTTTAGTTTAAGTTTTGGAGGCGTGGTTTGAACAGCTTTTTGAATAGACTTTGTTTTGACCGTTGCTTTTTTCATTTCTCAGCCTTTCATTTCTCAGACCCTGTAAAATTTTTTAACATATGGCCTAACTTTTGTTCTATATCGTTCAAATAGGATTGTATAGACCATTCCAATTTCATTGTTTGAAAACGTATCTCAATCCCTAAAACCAAAGAGGATGAGATATGAAAATTAATTTTTGTCTTTGGATAAATTGTCCAAGATTGTTTTAAAATTTGGATAATTAATTCTTGTTGTTTTTTAGTTAATTTTGTAGAAGAATTAACATCTATAACTTTTTGATTTTTAATTAAATTTGCAATCTTATTTTTTTGGATTTTGGACATGCTCAAAACACGTTTTTGGAATAGCTTAATAGCCATATCCATAGGTGTTTCATTGGACCATTCCGTTAAAACTTTATGTGATAATAACAGAAATTGTTGTGCCAAAAATTGACGGATTGTTCCATCAACTTTTGCCCAATTATTTTCCAATTCACTTTGGAGCCTTTGCTGTTTAAATTTGATTTCTGAATTTAGCTCTGCCAGTTTTTCTTTTTCCAACTGGGCTATTTCTTTGTCTAGGGCATCCAGTCGTTTTTGTTTGGCGGCATCAAAATCGAGTTGCTTTTGAAGTAATTCAGATTCTAAAGCGGCCGCATTTGACAATTTTTCATCTGCTGATTTGATAGCTGATGAAACTTCCTGTTGCCGTTTTTCAATAATTTGCAAAACAGGACGATACAAGAAACGTTTCAACAGCCAAATCAAAACGAGTAGATTAACAATTTGTGCTAAAAAAGTTACAGCATCAAAACCCATGGATATGCCTCATTATGGTGTGCCAGCTATATATCGCCAGAACGGATTGAAGTATAAGATTAGGACGGTAATCACGAAAGCATAAATTGCCGTTGATTCAATCATCGCCATTGCAACAAACAATGTTCGTGTGATATTTGAGGATTCATCCGGTTGTTGGGCCATGGCACGTAAAGCGTTTGCCGCAACGTTGGCTTCTCCGATTGCTGGAGCAATACCACCAATAGCAACGCATAATCCAGCAGCCAACACAGAGATTGATCCAATTAAACTAACTGCATCCATTTTATTCTCCTTTCTTTGTATCGAGTTCAAAACCTTCCACAGGGGCTACCGCCGATACATATACGATAGCCAAAAGCGCAAAAATATATGCCTGAATCATTCCGGTTAGTAAACCTAACAACTGCACCGGTAATGGCACGAAAAAGGGAACAAGCATCATAACGACAGACACGATGACTCCGCCGCTCAGCATGTTTCCATAAAGGCGAAACGCCAAGGCAAAAGTAGAGGAAAAATCAGATAATATATTTAACGGTAATAAAATTGGTGTCGGTGAAACAAATTTTTTAAAGTAACCGCGAACGCCTGCATTGACAATGCCATAATAGGGAATAGCAATGAAGACACAAAATGCAAATGCAGATGTGGTGGACAAGCTGGCAGTAGGCTGTTGAAACCAAGGGATGATCGACAATAAGTTTGAAAAAGCAATAAAGACGAATAGTGTGCTGATAAACGATAAATATTTCAATGGATTATCATTTGCAACATCCTTGATTTGTTGCTTAAAACTGCCAACTAAGATTTCCAAAACTGCTTGTGTACGACCTATATGTGGTCCTGTGCTTAAATGATGGGTTGCTAACCATGATCCCAAAATTAAAACCGCCATTAAAAGCCATGTGTAAAACAAGGTTGCGTTAATAGGAACCCCAAAAATGGTAAATATAATCTGATAATCCAAACTTTCAATCATTTCAGCCGTTCCTTTATATGTTCCTTAAATTTGCCAACCAAAATGAGGCGAGTGATAATAAATCCCACAATAATACATAAAAACTTCCCCACATTATTTTGACTAGCAAACACAGCTAAGACAATCAAAAGTGCCAGCCTAAATATTGCGGAAATCAATAGGAATAATCCCTTTTTTTTGACGCGAGGGAGCAGGCGGATTGTTTGCCATAATAAGCATAAATAAACACTGGCTAAGATTGCGCCAAAGGTTATACAAATTATGATCTGCCATATAGTTAATTCTAACATTATTTCTTTTGTTTCCTTATGTGTTTTTTATGTTTTTGTAATTCAATAGCATTATAAAACCAACGGTTCGCATTATAAAATCCGAGGATAAAACCAATTAAAATACAATTCAAAGTCCATGAAAGATGGGGAATGTCCCAGATGCGATCCAAAAAAGTTCCCAAAAAAATCGAAATAATAACGGGAACAGCAACTTGAAAACCGTAAATGGTTAAGATAGTCACATTATAAACAAAGACCCGTTGTTCACGCTTTTCCAGATTGTTGGCCTTTTTTATTAATAAATTAGTTTGTTCTTGAATGTATTTATTAAAGGCCGACATTGTTTCCTCCTTTATTCAAGGCAATGAGGCCTTTTGTTAAGCCAAGTTCCAAACGGGCCATAGAAAGATTCAATTCTTTGTGGCCTTCTTCCATTTCTCGGAAAGTGGTGACGATCATTTTTTTCAAATCTGCTAAGTTCGATCCCAATATGGCGAATGATGTAGAAACACAAACCTGTGGACCCTTTTTAACTAAGACGCCTTTGTTGCAAGCGGCATAAGAAGTTTTGCCGTTTACTGTATAACTTAAAATGCCATTTTTTAAAGCATCCACAAAATCTATATGTTTGGGTAATAACGTAAAGAATCCGTCCAACATTTCAACGCTGATTTTTTGGACTTCTGTATCAACTAAAACCTGAGTAGGCGTTAGCAATTTCAGATTCATTTGTGCCCCTTGTTTTTGTGTTTTTTAATTGCTTCTTCAATTGTGCCAACCATGAAAAAATCGTCCTCGGCATAATCGTTAAATTCTCCGGACAAAATGCGTTCGCATCCATCTAAGGTTTCCTTTAAATCCACGGAACGCCCTTGCATATTTGTAAATTGATATGTTGTAAAGAACGGTTGTGTTAAAAAACGCTCCAACTTGCGTGCGGTTAACACGGTGGTTTGATCTTTTTCCGGTAATTCATCAAAACCTAACATAGCAATAATGTCTTTTAATTCTTCATATTGTGCCAAAGTACGACGAACCTCGGTCGCAATGCGATAATGCCTTTCGCCCACAATGAGGGGTGTTAGCATGTTTGAATTAGATTGAAGCGGATCCAGTGCTGGATAAAGGCCTTGTGCCGCTCGATTTCGAGAGAGAACGATTGTTGATGACAAGTGTTGGAAGGTATGAACAGCAGATGGATCTGTAAAATCATCTGCCGGTACATAAACCGCCTGAATTGAGGTAATGGCTGCATCTTTTGTCGAAGAAATACGTTCTTCTAAGTCGGCGATATCTGTTCCCAAACTTGGTTGATATCCCACACGGGAAGGAATTTGTCCCAAGGAAACGGACACTTCTGCACCAGCTTGAATAAAACGGAAAATGTTATCGACCAATAACAAAACATCTTTTTTCTCATGATCTCTGAAATATTCAGCCATTGTTAAAGCGGATAAAGCCACTCGAAAACGAACGCCTGGGGCTTCGTTCATTTGACCAAATACCATCACGGTTTTGGGTAAAACGCCGGCAAGTTGCATTTCTGTGTAAAGTTGAGCGCCTTCTCGGGAACGTTCTCCTACGCCGGCAAAAATGCTAACGCCTTCGTAACGACCGACCATGTTATTGATCATTTCCGTAATTAAAACTGTTTTTCCCACGCCGGCACCACCAAATAAGCCTGCTTTTCCACCTCGCTCCATAGGCGCTAATAGGTCAATTGCTTTAATGCCGGTGATAAAAATCTTATTGGAAACATCCAGTTTTGACAGAGGTTTTGGCGCAGCATGAATAGATCTGAGGGTCGTTTTGGGAGCAGCTTTGTTGTCAATAGGATTGCCTAAAGCATCAAACATACGTCCCAAAACTTTTGAACCAACAGGAACTTCAATCGGATGCCCGAGACTTTGCACATCCATGCCTCTGGCTAGCCCTTGAGTGGATCCCATAGCCAATGTTTTAACTGTTGAAGAATTAACATATCCTTGAACTTCCAGGGTTAAATTCTGAACTTTAAGAGCGTCAAAAATGGCAGGGAGCTCTCCCTTAAATGAAACATTAACGACGCTACCCGAAACGGATGTGATTTTTCCTTTGTTAACACTCATATCATCCCCCATAAATGCCCTATATGTTTTGACTCTAATCCTTTTTGGCATATGTGTCAAGAAAAAAATAAGGAAAAAGCGCTGATTTATATTTATTCTAGAAGAAGTTAAAACTTGACAAAAATGGATCGTTGAGGTATAATAACTTCATCCTTGGAGGGAATATGAAGTTTACATTTATGGCAGATCCACACAATCCAAAAGCGATGCGCGATTTAATGGCTTGTGTTAAACGCTATGGACAGGTCGATTTAGCGAAAGCTGATGTATTGGTTATTATCAGTGGTGATGGTGGTGTGATTAGAGGTTTTCAGGCTTTATTGAATTATCGTATTCCAGTGTTTGGACTTAAAGCGGGACATGTCGGAGCTTTATTGAATGAGTATTCTTTGGACAATTTGCCTGATCGTGTGGAGCAAGCAGATGAGGTGCAAGTGGTGCCGCTTCAGTTTTCTGTTAGAACAGAGGCCCCAAAACCTGTAAAAGGATATGCATACAATGATGTCGTGGTTTTGCGTGATTCTCCTCAAGCAGCTAGATTGCATGTAGTTGTTCAAGAAGCGAATAGAAGAAGTCGGCCTTTTTTGGAACAAACTTTTTTGGGAGATGGATTAGTTGTTCCAACAAATATCGGCAGTAGTGGGTATTTTGCTGCAGCAGGTGGTAGGCAAATGCCGGGGGACATGATTTCTATGCAATCTATTTGTTCAAAAAGTGATTTCCATGCTGTTGTAGCTTCAGATTCAAAGATTTATGTGCGCCCGTTAGAGGCAACATATGGCAAATCTAAATCTCCAAAGCGTCCCGTTTGCGCGGAATGGGATGGTCAACAACGTGTTTCCGGAGTTCGTTCAGTTACAATTCAGCAAGCTCCAAATAAAATGATTACTTTGCTTAAAGAAAGAAAATTGGACGCGGTGAAGGGATAATTATTTCTTTTCCAGTATTTCTTTGACCTTAGTCAATAAATCCGCTAATACAAACGGCTTTGCGATAAAGTCAAAATTTTTGGCTTTATGAGAAGTATGTTTTTCAAAAGATTCAGAATAGCCAGACATTAATAAACATGGCAAATCGGGTAATAATTTCTTTGCTGATGAAATCAGTTGTTCGCCATCCATGCCGGACATAATCATATCCGTGATCAATAATTGGAAATTTTTGTTTTTTTCAAGGATAGCTAAAGCGGCTTCGGCACTTGCAGCTTGTTCCACTTCAAAGCCTTTAGTTTGTAGGGCTCTGGCTGTAATGGTGCGGATACTTTCTTCGTCATCAACCAACAAAATTGGTGCCTTTGGTTCCGGTAAGAAGACATTTTGAATTTCCGTTGGTTGTGAATCAATTTGTGTATCCCTTTGTTCAAAACGAGGTAGGTAGACTGTAAAAGTTGTTCCGACATTGGGAACGCTGTTGACCTTTATAAAGCCGCTGGCACTGTGAATAATACCGTATACCGTAGATAATCCCAAGCCTGTTCCGGATTGATTGGATTTCTTTTTGGTGGTGAAAAATGGATCAAAAATATGTGGTAAAACTTCGGGGGTTATGCCTGATCCACTATCCGCAATAGTGACTTTGAGATAAGAGCCGGCGGGCATCGTATCGTTTCCGCAGACACGAGCTTTTTTAACTTCTTCTTTTGTCAGATTGATTGTTAAATCACCACCTTGCGGCATGGCATCTTTTGCATTGATTGCAAAATTCAAAAAGACCTGAGTGAATTGGTTTGTATCCATTTTTATAAAGCCAAGGTTTCTTTTGTATTCCACCTTTAAATGACAAAGTGGGGCGATGGCACGTTGCAAAAGTGAAGTTAAATCCACAAAGGTGTCGTGAACGGAAATTAAATGTTCTTGAACGGGTGTTTTCCGTGAAAAGGTTAGTAATTGTCCGACTAAACCGGCTGCTTTTTGGACATTTCCCTTGATATGCATTAAATCCGCAAAGGAAGAATCTCCGGCAGTATGTTTTTGTAATAATAAATCTGTGAACCCCATAATTGCCGTTAAAATGTTGTTAAAATCATGCGCTATTCCACCAGTCAGTTGACCTATAGCTTGCATTTTTCGGGCTTGAATCATTTGGTTTTCTAAATTTTTGTGTGGTGTAATATCGATAAAATAAAGATCAATTTCTGAAGAATTTGTTTTGTCTCCGACATAGACCTGATAACTATTTTCTTCATTTAAATCTAGCTCAATGGGTTGTTGCTCTTGTTTGCTGTTTTTTTGAAGATGTGTCAGCAAAGTTTCTAATGCTTTTGGTGAAAAGATACTTTGTAACTCTTGTGGACAAGATTTAAGTTTAAACGTTTTTAAAAAAGTATTGTTTGCCCGTAAAACAGCTTGATTTTCTGGATTTATTTGCAGGTAGGGTATAGGCAACTCTGTTTGAGGAGAAGTTAGGGCCGGAGCCATAACGGGATGTAATGTCCCACAAAACAAAGATGATTTTTGTGCACTGACTTCTCTTTGACGGACCAAAAAGGAACAATTTCCTTGAACGGTAGAAACTGTGGCTTCTGATTCAAAAAAAGGTATGAATTTTAGTTCGGGAATTTCCAAAAATGACATAATGTTTTGGCCCAATATATCCGAGAAAGGATGGCCAATTAAATCGGCAAAGCTTGTATTGATATAAATAAGCTCGCCGGAAATATCGCAAAGATAAAGAGGAAAGTTGACATGCTGGATAATGTCTTGGAAAAGTCTGATTTGATTTTCAGACATTTGATTTTGTTGTAGTATGGGATCTTTTTGGGCTGTAATCAAAACACTCTTTTTTAAAAGTCTTAGCTGAATTTTCCAAAAAGTGCCATTAAGAGGTATTTCAAAATCCAACTGTGTGTGTTGCCATAAGGCCATTTCCAGTTTTTTTAAGTCCTCTTTTGCCGATGTTTTTTGAAGAAATAAAAAGGGGTTTTCTCCTTGTCCCAAAAGGTCTACGCCAGCTTCATTTGAGGCAAGTATTTTGTTTTCAAAAGTGCGAATTTGCGCTGCATAGGGCAGGGCGTTTAAAATTTCAGTATATGCGCTATTGAGCTTTTTTCTAAACATACTTTGTATCATACAAAAGTTAAAAAGAAAAATCTAGTAAAATGTTTGTAATATTTTGTTATAAAAGTTGTTTAGGGCTTTTAAAAGATTTGCGGTATAATATACCACAGAAACAAAAGGATACTTATGGATAAACAGATAGAAGATATTATTAAAGACTTGGCTCACTTGTTGCAAGAAACAGGGTTAAACGAGATCGATTATGAAAAAGACGGCGTGCGTTTGCGTGTTGCTAATCGTGTCGCCGAGTCTGTTCCTACAACTGTGGTACCAGTAGCAAAACCGAAGGTTGAGGCGCCGCAAGTGGAGGAAACACAAAAGAGTTTGGTTTGTTCTCCGATTGTCGGAATTGTTTATATGTCGCCGAATCCTAATGCTCCAACATTTGTTAAAGTAGGGGACAAGGTAAAAGCTGGTCAAACTTTATGTATGGTTGAGGCCATGAAAACTTTTAACCCTGTTGTTGCCGAAAAAGATGGGGTTATTAAATCGATTTTGGTTGAATCTGGTGCACCTGTTGAATATCAACAACCATTATTTGAAATGGAATAAAAGATGTTTGAAAAAGTTTTAATTGCCAATCGTGGAGAAGTTGCCTTACGTATCCATCGCGCTTGTCGTGAAATGGGCATTAAAACTGTTGCCGTTCACTCTGTGGTAGATGTGAACGCTATGCATGTTAAATTAGCGGATGAAGCTGTTTGTATTGGCCCTGCTGGGGCAAAAGAATCTTATTTAAATAAAGCAAATATCATTTCTGCCGCTTTAATGACAGGGGCTGATGCTATTCACCCCGGTTATGGTTTTTTGTCGGAAAATGCAGATTTTGCAGATATGGTGGAAGCTCATGGTATGGTATGGATTGGTCCTAAACCCGAAATGATCCGCAAGATGGGTGATAAAGTAGAGGCGCGTAAGCTTGCTAAATCATTTGGTTTACCTGTGATTCCCGGTTCGGATGAGGCCGTTAAAACGGTTTTAGATGCAATTCAATGGGGTGAAGCATTGGGATATCCCGTTATTATCAAAGCTGCTGCCGGCGGCGGCGGAAAAGGCATGCGTGTTGTGAATCAAGCCGAAGAAATGGAAATGGCTTTTACTTTGGCTCAAAATGAAGCGCGTTCCGCTTTTGGGAATGATGATGTGTATATTGAAAAGTATTTAGCTCATCCTAGACACATAGAAGTTCAAGTTTTAGCTGATAATTATGGACATGCTATTCACTTGGGAGAAAGAGATTGTTCTTTGCAACGAAATCACCAAAAGATTTTGGAAGAGACTCCATCTCCAGCTTTGAACGCAGAGCAGCGTCAAAGTTTGGGTAAAATGGTGGTCGATTTTGTTCAAAAGGTTGGATATTCCAATGTGGGAACCGTTGAATTTTTATATGAAAATGGTCAATTTTATTTTATGGAAATGAATACGCGACTTCAAGTGGAACATCCTATTACTGAGGCCATTACAGGTTTAGATATTGTCCGTGAACAAATTCGTTTGTCTGCCGGTCAAAATTTGGATATTCGCCAAGAAGATATTCAATTTAATGGTGCGGCGATAGAATGCCGTATCAATGCGGAAAATCCGGATACATTTGTGCCTTGTCCCGGTAAGATAGGACAGTGGCATGTGCCGGGCGGTTTAGCTGTGCGTGTGGATTCAGGCATGTATGCCGGTTGTGATGTGCCATCTAACTACGATAGCTTGGTTGCTAAATTGATTGTTTCGGGGCGGACACGTAATGGTGCTTTGATGCGGTTGCGTCGTGCCTTAGGTGAGTTTGTGATTGAAGGGATATCAACGACCATTCCTTTGCATCAAGAGATTGTGCAGAGCCCAGACTTTATTGATGGCCAATACGATATTCATTGGCTGGAAGGGTTCATTAACAACAGAAAAGGCTAATATGAAATTAACTTTTCGTGTGCCGACCTTAAATCAAGTTTTTAATTCTACCTTATGGACACAGGAAGATGGTATTTCGCCCTATTGGCGCGATTGTGTGTACACAGCGTATCAAATTGATAAAAACAAAGCACTTGCTTTGTCAGAACAAGAACGTATGGAATATGTCAAAGGTATTTTAACCCAAGTTTGTAAGAATAAGTTGGGAGATTTTAAAAAACTTGTTACTAAATGCCAAACTTTATGGAATTCAAATGCTAAAGAAATCAATGCTGCTTTTTCCAAGGCATATGATGTAGATGTTGATCCCATTTTAAATGATATGAAAGCGTACGTGAACTTAAATCCTATTTGCCCCAGATATTTGGACAATCATACGTTTTATGTATTTTGTGATATGAAAATCGACAGGATTATGCGTACATGTTTTCATGAGATTATGCATTTTGTGTGGTTTTATAAATGGCAAGAACATTTCCACGATGATCCGAAAGAGTATGATAACCCGCATTTGAAGTGGATATTTTCTGAAATGGTTCAAAATACTATGGTGGAAAATACTCCCATTAAAAATCTTTCTGAATGGCGTGGAAATGTATATGATTACTTTTATACAATGAAAATTAATGGAAAACCGATTTTGAAAACATTAGATGAAATTCATGTCCAAAAAGGCCTTATTGGCCTGTTTGAAGAAGGGTATGCGTATTGTTTGCAGCATGAAAAGGAAATTCGTGCAGCTATTGAAGAAGCGGAAAAATTTATATCCGACAAATAATTTTATTGACATTTTTTTGAAAGGATGATATAACTATATCGTCTTTTTGCGGAGGGCGATTAGCTCAGTTGGTTAGAGCATATGCTTTACACGCATAGGGTCTGCGGTTCGAATCCGTAATCGCCCACCATTTTCAAAATAACGCCTTGATTTATAAGGCGTTTTTTTATGCTCTTTTGGCGGATTTGGGGGTGTAACACAGGGGTGTAGCACAAAGGTGTAACACAAAGACATAAAAACAGGGGGTGAAAATGCCCCTATTTTGTAACATTTTCTGGCACAAATATATACATTTTATTCAGCTGGTTTTGTAACATTTTAACGACAGATGGTTTTTGAAGACAGCTGCCCTTTTGGACGAATGCCTTTGAAAGACACTTAACACATCAATGACAGATACCCATCTATGTGACACAACCCATTTATGACATTTAGTTTTTTGCCCGTAGATACCTCATAACATAACTATCCATGAATGACTTCTTCAATTCTGACAGTTCCCGATTGATTGGGTAGTTAATTTTTGCTAGTTCATTCAGCATAACTCTTATATCTTTCTTATGAGCATATACTCTCTGCCCAACACCTTGATCTACCCAACCACAAATAGCATTCTGATACTGCGGAGATATTAATTTTTCAGTTGCTTTTGTTTCAAAGGTATGTCGAAATGAATGGAATACCTTGTCCTTCTCTGTAATACCAATATTATCTAAATATCTCGCAAACCAACTTTGAACTATTTTACCATACCCATTTCTTTTGGTTTTTGTAAGGCACGAAAATAATTTCTCTTGTTTTTCCCTGCGCTGATACTCCACAAAAAACAAAAATCCCATATCAATTACCTTTGGATGAATAGGAATTACTCTGTTTGATCCTTTGTTCTTTACAGATTTATCTTCACCTTTATTGTTAATAGAAATACAAGAAACACCTTTTTCCCTAACAATGTCATTTACATCCAATTGGCAAATCTCGTTTTGACGACATCCGTGGTATAAAGCAATTATAGGTATCCAGAATTTAGCCATTTCCTTTATAGAGTGTGGATTCGGATATGTTTTAGGATTAAATATTTTATGAAGTTCCTCATTCGTGAATGGACTTCTACTTGTTCCTTGAAGTTTTTGAGGTAGGTCTATAAAGTCCCCCAAACTGTTTTGTATCAATTCCTCTTTTACGGCATATCGCATAAAATCCTTAAAAGTGATTAAAGATGATTTAATTGTCGCACGAGCCAAGGTTTTATCCTGATTTGTTGTCAATAGGTCAAATATATTTGCTCCTTGTTTCTCGGCAATATGCCACCTTTTGGGAACAGTGTATATCCTTTCGCACAATACACGACAATCCTGCGGTGTAATATCTTCAATACATTCTTTTTTCATTAACAAAAAAGCTAATTTAATAGCCATATAACTGTTATCTAACCGATGGTCTGTTATACCTTTCAGATTTTCCTTCATCTTGGCATACCTTTTAAAGAACTTTTCCCAATGGGTTGCCGCCATAGAATGATGAATACGCTCATCTGTTTTCATGGCATCATATGTTCGCAGAAGAGTTACTACCTTGGCACTCTTTGGCGTATAGGTCTTCTCGTCTCTTTCTGTTTCCACTGCTTTCTTGGCATAATGGTCTAATTGGCTGATGTGTGTTGAAAACGCTTTTAGCCAATCATATTTGTCACCTTCTTTAACTAATCCTAACTCAATTTCCTTATTTTTTAATTGGTGATAAATTGTCCGCAAAGTAATATTAGCTTTGCTTTTATCCATAAGCCCCTTCAAATAATCTATCAACATTGTTGTCATCAGTTGCCTGATGTCAGCTTCCTTTTTCCCATTTGGAAACAGGATAATATCTGCCTCAGTCTTACGCTTGGCTTTTATGTCTTCTGTATTATTTTCCAAAAATGCTTGGATTTGTTCCAATCTATGAAGCAACAGTTTATCCACATCTGCTTCATTTAGTTCTAATTGTTTGTTCTCATTTACTCTC
>CAJOPC010000033.1 GCA_905236245.1 uncultured Alphaproteobacteria bacterium | reverse complement strand
GGATCCTGAAAAAATCAAGGAACTTCATAAAGAAAAAGGATTTTATCCCGCCTATCACATGAATAAAAAGAACTGGATCAGTATTTTACTAAACGATACAGTGCCGGATAAAGTCTTGCTTAACCTTCTGGACGAAAGCCACGCATTTACTTTGAAAAAATATCAACGAAACAAATAATTTTTGCGTTTACTTATCCCTTGTATTAAATGATTTGTTGTAGTAATATCACACCATGATCAAGGTTCTATTCGTATGTCTTGGAAATATATGTCGGTCGCCGATGGCGGAGTTTGTGATGAAACAAATGGTCGCCGAAAAAGGTCTGGCGGACCAATTTGAAATTTCCTCTGCCGCGACAGAGGGGTATAATGAAATGGTGCATGAAGCGCTGGATTATCGGGCGGCGGATATGCTTCGACAGATGAAAGTCCCCTTTACCCAACATTACTCGCGCCAAATTCGCAAGTCCGACTACGATAAATTTGATTACATTTTAGCGATGGATGATAATAATATGCGGGATATCTTGGACATCGTTGGCGATGATAAAGACCACAAAGTATACCGCCTTTTGGATTTTACAAAAAATCCTCGCCCAGTTAAGGACCCCTGGTACACCGGAAATTTTGATGAAGCTTATTGGGATATCTATGAGGGATGCCAAGCGTTTTTGGAACGCTTGGAGCATCATGATTTATGTTGAATTATATTAATAATATGTTATAATTTGTGAACCGAAAGGATATGAAACATGGGATTTTTTAGTGCAATATTTCATGGAATTATGAATCAAAGCAATGATTATCACAATCAGGGCTACCATAGACGAGAGCCAATTACAGAAGATTATATTCGTCACAACGAAATCGAAAGAGACAATTATGATGATAACAAACGAAATTCTATTGATGAACGAGGTGAATTGTCTGAAAATGATGACGAATATAGAGCCTCATCAGAAGACTAACTCCAAATTTTATTTTTCTGCTTTTAATATAGCTTTTGCCTCTTTTATATCAATGTATGCTTTTTGACCATACTTCTCTAAAAGATACAGCAAATTTGCACCATTTAGAAGTGTAATAGGTTTATTTTTGACAAATTTATATGAATCCGCCCCATAATCTGAGGTTGTAACAAGAATTCCTTTTATTGCACCCTCGTTTACAACAGTTCCATACAAGTCCCTCACTGCCGAAACATCAACAACATTGGTGTAACGTTTAGCTTGAATAACAATTTTCCCACCTCTGATTGGATCTGGATCAAATGCAATGGCATCAACACCACCGTCTCTACTTGCTTGTGTTACCTTGCATTCTCCACCATTTTCGGCAAACTCTTTTTCGAATATCTCTCGTATCAGATTTTCAAAATCTTTCCAATCTATAGCAGCTAAGTTTGTCCCTTTATTAACTTTTTCTAGCACTTCATAGGACTGAACAAAGCGTTTATCATTTTTGTCAAGTTGCATAATGGGTTGAACTGGTGTCAAAGTTTCTATTTGTGCACAACTTATTCCTTTGTGCTCTTTAAATGCAATTTTAGCATCAATATTCTTTAAATTTAATTCCATGAATTCTTTTTTATTAAACTGAATAGATGCTACACATACATACACATCCTTACCTGTTGCCTTGTTAATAGTATTAACATATCCATTAAAAACAATACTAGACAAAGTATTTGCTTCATCTGCTTTAAATAGTATATAAATAATCCTAAACACCTGCTGATATAATACATTTTCATATATTTTTTTTAGCTCTGATGCAGAAAAAAGTTTCTCTTGATAATCCTCTTTAGACTTTATAAATTTAACTTCTTTTACATTCGGAATATCTTCTAATGTAGGTAAAGTATAGTTTACTATCAAATTTTCACCTTCAGGTGAATATTGAATTGTATATTCATTTGGGAATTTTGCAGGATTAGAAATATTTTTTAGTACATTGTTAAAAAATTTCTCCGTAGCAGCTTTATCTTTCTTTTTATAAGAATCTTTCCAAACATCTATATTATGATTAAATTCTTCTTGTTTTTTATAAAAGGTGTCTTTTTTCTTGTTATAGGCCACCATTTCTTGTTCGTATGAACTTTCAAAATTCTTTTGTTTCTTGGTCAAAGCTAGAATTTTTTGCTTCCATTTTTCTTTGTCGTTTTTGAAAAGTCTTTCCAACTCATCTTCTTTTTTCTTTAATTTACTTTTAAATACAAGATAAACAGGATTTCTAGGAACTTGATATTTCTCATCAGTTCGAGAAGGTTCTTCAGGAAATGTAACCTTTGAAAGAACTGGTTTTACTTCTAAGAATTTACTTTTTTTCTTTAGTGCGCTCCAATCAAATTTATATGTCCTTGATAAACTATTTTCTAATAGTTGATTCAACTGAGATACCTGTTCATTATAATCATTTGTCATTCGTGTGGCATTATCAAAAGAATCACTTAAAAATTTTTGACGCTGTTCTTTTTTACGACGTATTTTCTCTCTTTCTGCAAGACGGTGCCAACGATTTGCTTCTCGTATTCTTTGACGTTCCTCTCTGACGCTTTGATTATAAGCTCTTCTACGCTGTGCTTCAGTATGGCGAGCCGCTCGATCCATTGCACGCAAAAAAGTATACACTCCGGAACTTCGAGACATAATAAAACTCCTTTCTCTAATTTTAATTATTGTAAAATAGCATATTACTTGATAATTTGTCAATATCGTGTTGTCGGTTTACACTTTGTATAATAATTTTAATTCATTAATCAACTGTTCGGCAAATTTCGGGAAGGTCTGGGATGCTTTTCCGAGAATCTCTTGGTCAAATTGAGAACTATTATTGCAAGGATCCAGGTTGAACAAATAGGTCTTTGCGCCATAGAATTTTGCCTGTCGCACAAAACCAGCCGCGGGATAAACAATGCCGCTGGTCCCAATCGCAATAAACATGTCGCATTCAGCCAACATCTTATCCACTTCGTCCATATACTTCGGCATTTCCCCAAAAAAGACAATGTTGGGTTTCAGCATCCCTTGAACATGACATTCGGGGCAAGTTTCATCACTTTCCACATCCCCCAAAGTGGTCAGCACATGGCCACAATTCATGCAAATACACTCATCAATCCGGCCATGAATGTGATAGATGTTTTTTGTGCCTGCTTTTTCGTGCAACAGGTCCACATTTTGTGTCACAACATTGATGGTGACATCCGGCAATTCCTGTTGCAACATAGTGATAGCTTGATGACCCGCGTTGGGTGTCGCCTTCATCATAATGGGCCTGAGTTCGTTATAAAAAGAATGCACAAGCGCTGGGTTGCGTTCAAAAGCCTCAACCGTACAAACGTCCTCTACCCGGTGGTTCAGCCATAACCCATCCTCGGACCTGAATGTCTTTAATCCGGATTCCGCCGATATCCCCGAGCCAGTTAAAATCACAATGTTTTTCATGCCCTACATCCTAACTTTTTTATTTTGGATTAATTTTTGAATATCAACAGAAATTTTATCTGGTACTATTTCCCAAAATTCCAGTAATTTATTGTGCAATTCTTCAAAATGTTCTTTTGTAACTAGTGGTTCTCGTGCATCCTCACAAATATTTCCTTCTTCATCTGTTTTGGTATATTCTTGTGAAGGATAAAAGAATTCCGAATAACCTTTTCTTAAATCTACTAAGGCGGGTCCTAAACCATGTTTAATTGCATTCGTTAAAAGAGAGTATTTTTTTATTGTTTTAATTAAATTTTTGTCAATGAGATCCTTAAATATACCAATTAAGGAATCAAAACCTAATGTCATAAACTGTAATTTTTGTGAATGAAATTCTTTACCACCCATTGTAAAATATTCTTGTAAATTAT
>CAJOPC010000032.1 GCA_905236245.1 uncultured Alphaproteobacteria bacterium | reverse complement strand
TTGCATATTATTCATTTGCAAAATGCCCCAAAAGCAAAGGACAAATGCCGGCTTTTCGTTCAAAAATCAAATAACACCACCAATTTTTCGACAAGATTGGCTCGTCGTTTTTTATACCTAGTCCATTGACATTTATATTATTTGCGCATACAATGAAATGTATTCTGAAGGAGATTATACAATGCTAGGAAATTCTGCGAAAACTGATTTGGAATTAATGGTTCAAAAAGATGAACGCATCTTATGGCAAGGAAAACCCAACAAGAAATGTTATATTCTTGAAGGTATTTTTAATCCATTACTTCCGTTTGCATTGGTTTGGTTAATTTTTGACCTTACATTTTTTTTGTTTTTCATAGGATTTTTTTCGGCAGCAGAGAAAAATTCCATCGACATGCCTTTTACAACAACTCCCATCATTGCCTTTTTCATACTTCACCTAATGCCTGTTTGGATTTATATTCTCGGGGCGTTATTTGTATTTCGTAGGTATAAACACACAGAATATATTGTCACAGACAAAGGTGTTTACATATCTGGCGGCATATTCTCATATACCTGTCAAATGAAGCCTTTTACAGAAATTTCCCGCATCAAAGTGCATAGAGGCATATTTGATCAATACCTAAAAGTAGGAGATGTTGTTTTTTCGGGTACAGAAGCTAAAGCCATCGCGGCTATTAGAGTAAACAGCCATCCCATTTTCACAGAACTATCCATCTCTGATATTCCGGATTATCAAAAAGTGTTTGAATTAGTCAAAAAGCTGCAAACAGATATTTATTCGGATACGATGTATCCAAATGATTTAAGACCAGCAGAAAATCACGGATATAAGACGAAATATAAAGGTCTGTAAACAATGTTTATTTAACAACGACCTTTGTATTCTTTCTCAAAGTGTCTAAATTGTCTTTTTTTGTTAAAATCATGGGCATTTTCATCTGCCATTGCTCGTTAAAATACGTCGAAGTAACGGCGTCCATTTTTTTGCCAGTCTTTAACGTATAAAAATCTAATCCACAAGCTTGACAAATTCCCCAAGCGCCTGCAAAATCCCAAACTTTTATTATCTCATCAATCAAAGCCCCACTAAAACGACCTGTGGCTGACCATATAAATCCCGGTTGAACAGCAGGGAAAGAAATCGTTCTGCTGATTTTCTCAGACAATGTAAAGTGTTGATGTATATGCACATAAAATAAAGAAAATGGCGTCATTTGAACTTTATTTTTTTTCAGCAGACGAACCGGCGAATCTCCTATTTGACAATAGGCTTTACCATTTATGTACCAATAAAGCTCTTTTAATGCTGGAATAGAAACCACCCCCAAATAAGGTTTGCCTTTTCTCAACAGCCCAACGGAAATTCCAAAGAAAGGCAATCCATTTAAATAGGATAAAGTCCCGGAAATAGGATCAATAAACCAAGCAAATTCACGTTCTGAAAACAGTTTCCACGGTGTTGCTTTATCTTCTTCATTTTCTTCATCTATTAAAGCATGATTAGGCAAATCCGTATAAGGCTTAATCGCTTTTTGAATCATTTTAGAAACAGCCAAATCAACCTTTGTGACAGGGCTTTTATCTCTTTTGGGAACAGCTTCAATACCTGCCTGGTGGCTGACAGCAAATGCCCCTGCTTCTTTAACTGCTTTTATCACAACTTCAAGAATTTCTGTATCCATTTTTGCCCCTTTCAATACAAACCATTTCTTATTCTATATCATACTTTTTTATAAAAAGAAAGAGAATAGTTCCAAATCGCTTAAAAAGGCACCTTTAAAAAGTTGAGTTTCGAACTTGTGTAAGTGCCTGAAAATATTGGAAGGTTACCAATTTTAAGATAGCCATTATAAGTGAAGGCGGCATATACATTATTATCAAATTATCAAAACACAAAAATAAAAATACTTAACACAATTCTAAGACATATAATCTTTCAACGGGAGAATTTCTTCGATAAGTATTGATAGGCTCAACAAACTTCCATCCAAATTTTTCATATAATCCCGTATAGGATGTGTATAGATAGAGGCACTTTAATCCTGCCTTACGTGCATTATTCTTCACGCTCTCCATCATGGCTCTAAAAACACCTTTTCCCCGATAATTTTTATCAACAAACACACTGATCATCCATGGATATATATCGGGTCTAGAATCTACATCATCCATCATCGCAAATTGATATGTGCCAACCGGTTACTCACCTATCCAGGCGACATATGTTTGGGGAAGTTGTTTTTTTGTATTTAAAGAATGTAATAGATTTTCTTTTATTAAGGCATATGGTTTTTTATCTCGCTTGCCAAACCAATGATAGTGCCAATCACATACAGCTTTAAATGCAATAGACTCAGGATCTGTCTGCCGACTAATTAAAATACTTTGCATTACTTAATCCCCTATACTTAGTTTGCCTTTTTTAATTTTTCCCGCAAAATTTGGGCATAATTTTGAAACTCCGTCGACCGATGTGTTTTACCAAAATTGTGTCCATGTATTCGCCGATTGGTTGCGACGAGATCAATTTTCTTTATTTCCAATTTATGTTCAGCCATTTTATTCGCCCATTCAATAATCTCTCCCGTATGAACAGTCTCATTTAAATAGCCAATTTTATCAAAAATACGACTTCGCATTAAAACAGCCCCCGTAAAAAGACCATAATAAGGCTCTTGCTTAACGGTTTCTTGTATTGAATCTGCAACATCCGGCGACACAAAATCTTTGACCTTAGCCATCACCGCGGCAACAGATTCATCCGATTCAAGCACATCATACATTATTTGAAGCACTTTATCATTTAAAACATCATCCCCATCATGAAACATCACATAGTCACCACGAGCATGCTTTAATCCTGTATTTTTGGCAAACACCTGTCCACGGGATTGCTCATGATTAATAACAATACAGCCCGTATCTTTGGCAATTTGTTCGGTGCGATCGGTTGATCCGTCATTCACCACAATAATTTCCACATTCATATTTTGTTTTTGGATACCTTCAATAGCTTCTTTTAAATACTTTTCACCATTTTTAACAGGCATAATAATAGAAATTAACTTATTCATTTCTTTCTCCTCAAAAAATTTGTTAACGGAGCCCCAGAATACTTTGAAATATATTCCGTATAATCTTTGCATTCTAGAATACTTTGTGCAAAAAACAGGTCTAATGCATTAAAAATATCTTTGTTCTGGTCAAGATAATTGGCGATTTTTGTGAAATATTTTCTATATTCGTTAAACATTTCTTCATTTTTAATAATAAAAAAAGGCATCGTCGAATATAATTTTATTTTTTTATTTAAAAGATCATTATCCCGGTAAAAATCATAAATTTGAGAATACACTTTTATGTGTTCAACACCCCAGTCATGTCCTGCCTTTGAAACAGATGTTTCTCGAGCTAAATAATGATAGGCCGGCCCATAAAAAAAGGAAACCGTTTTTGCAAGCGCAAAAGTCGTATAGTGAAAAAAAACATCTTCGTGGGCGTTTCTGTTAGAGATAGTGTATTTCTTTTTTTTCAAAAAATCTGTTCGAAATAACTTATTCCAAACCACACAATAAAATTTATCCATTACTGTTAAAGGATTTTCATATATCTTTTGTTCTAATTGTTTATGCCCCGGAAAATTCTTATCATAGACCTTTTCACCTTCATGAACTGAAATATTACCATTAACCGTTATATCTGCTTTGTCCTGCAAAGCCCGCTCTAACATTTTTTTATAATAATCTGGATCTATCCAGTCATCGCTATCCACAAAACCAATATAATCCCCAAAGGCCTCATCAATGCCCGTTTGACGCGCGGCAGCCTGCCCTCCATTTCCTGAGCGCTGAATTATTTTGATTCGTTGATCTTTTTGGGCATATTCTTTCAAAATATTCAAGGAATTATCTGTTGAACAATCATCCACGCAAATAATTTCCAAATTTTTATAGGTTTGATTACAAACACTCTCCAAACATTTTTTTAAATGCTTTTGAACATTGTAAACGGGAATAATAATAGAGATCGATTTATCCATTTCAATTCCTTGTATTGCAGATAGCCCTTCTTTATCGACCCCTTGTTGTTTGGTCTTTATCTTTTCAATCATTTTTAAGACACGCAGATGCATCGTATCCTTATAAGGACATTTTTCACATAATTCGTTATAGAAAGGAGAACTCATTGCTTGATCCCAAAATATTTTAAAATCCGCATATTTTTCTACACACAATTTTGGGGCAAGCTCCCAAGGTTTTGGCAACGCAACAAAATGCCGAATGATACAGTCAGCCTCTGAACCAAACATAAGATTAAATTTTTTATCTAATTCTAAATAGTTATTCATAAAATACTTGTTCAATATATCCTGATCATTACACAAAAGGAAATTGTGATACTTTTTTTCAATATCAAACAGTTGCTCCGTAATACGATTCTCACGCCATTTCTGTAGGTTTATTAACAAAACCCCTGCATTAAAATAGGTAGCCAGTTTATCCAGCTCCATATTGTGCTTTAGCATTGCAATATAATCCTTATCCGATTGATCGGGAACAGCAGCCAACACAAAATTACCCAAATCAATTTGATATAAAGATGAAATATCACCCCGCACAATCATATCAAGATCTAAATATAAGGCTTTAGTCAAAAAAGGAAACATATCTGCAATCAAAAACCTATAATAGGTTGCAATACTTACATGACTGTTCACCCCAAAATCGGAAAATATTGTTTGTGAAATTGGATAAAAATTCAGCACACAATTATTAAACTGTTGACAAAACAACTTTATTCTATTTTTATTTTCCGGTGAAATGCCCCCATCTAATACATAAAAATTACAAATTGCCGAGGTGTTTTTACAAACGGATGAAACTAATGTCGTAATGTGGGGACAATATTTATCATCTGAAGATACAACAATCGGAATGTCTAAGGCACTTTGTCGAGATAAAACACGACCTCTCAATTTTGCAAACATTGGATTAAGCGTATAGGCGGTATAATATTTTTTTAAATCATTATACTGTTTATTTTTAGCAAACTGATAAATCTTGGCAAAATGACTATCATTAAATTTAGAAGAATCAATCGCTTCATAAATTTCAACATAATTATCGGTCATCAGCTCCAATATCGGTTTTGTTTTATTAAATAAAGTATCACAATATTCTGTCAACAATAAATTGACTAAAAAGGAATAATCTTTGGAATTTAATTTATACTCTTCCAAAAAATGGAAAATATGCTTCCACGCCAAAATCAATGACTGAGCTTTTTGGAAGGTAAAAACTGTATTTATAGCAGATGTGCTGCGTTGAACATATGTATAATATACATCTTCAACCATCGCCAATGAACCAGCCGTTAAAACCGCTTTTAAAGGCAACTCTCTATCCTCGCCATACGAGCTGCTTTCTGTGAATTTGATGACATCTCCCAATAGTGTTTTCTTATATAGTGCGGTCGTAAAATTGACATTAAAGTAAAGCTTATTTTGTTTCAATTTTTGTAAAAAATCAGAAGCCCGAAAAAGGTTCTTATCCCACAAATAATATCTGATATTACCAATTATAAGACCCTTACCAGTTCCCATGGCTTTTGTATACAGTTTTTCATAAAAATCCAAATCTACAAAATCATCTGAATCCACAAAACCAATATACTCACCAGTCGCCGTTTCTATCCCGACATTTCTTGCAAATGCAGCGCCTTTATTTTCTTTAAAATTAATAATTTTAATACGCTTATCTTTTTGGGCATATTGATTTAACAAATCTAAAGAGTTATCCGTCGATCCATCATTAACACAAATGATTTCTACCTCTTTCAAGGTTTGATTTACCAAACTATCCAGACATTTGGGCAGGTATGTTTCGGTATTATAAACAGGAACAATAATAGAAACTTTTGGCATTACTGTTCCATTTTCTTTTCACGCTCTTTTGTTTCTTCTTTGGTATAACCGATAGATTCTTTTTCTGGTGTCCACCCTGTATCTTCTTTGACCTCATGAATTGGATCTGCCAACAACATTTCTTGAGCATCTGCATAGGATTTAACTTCCATAGTGAAGTGATCTGTAATAACGCTTTGAGCATCAAACTGCACCGGCAAATCTGATGCTGCCCCAGGAATCAAAAGTTCATCTTTAACCAATTCCGAAACAAAGGAAGAAAAACGACCTTCTATATCATCAGGCACCCCAGAAATAGTTTTTATCTTTTGTAAAATAACATCTGAATCTACACCTTTTGTCAAAAACTCTAAAACACTTGTGCCAAAAGCATTGAATCCATAATAAATCCCTGTATCGCTATTGATAACGATTGCTATTCCATCAGCAATGTCCATAAACATTTTTGATTCATTCAAAGTATATGTCGCCATTTTATTTTCCTTTCTTTTTTATCAATTCAACTGTTTTATCTGTATTAAATTCTAACAAAGATAGTTTATATTTACAAGTTTTTGCTAAATTCTCATCTATATCTTTCCGAGACGAGGTATTTGAAACTTGCAACAACCTTTTTTGATTCAAAATTTGCACAAAATAATTAAATTCATCGATAATATCCGAATTTATCAATTTGAAGGCACCTAATTTTTGTGCTATTAAATCGGCCGATATTCCGGACAAAAGCATTTCATATATATTTGTTGCAAATTGATTCATAGAATAAAAGGTGAAAGTTTGCGTATCCAAAATATTCGCCAAATCAAAAGTGATATCTAATAACATTGTGCCCAAATTCTCTTGCCCAGAAACTGGGGGCAATTCTTGGCTCAAAAATTGGTGTAAATACTCTGTATTTTTGGAAATATGAGGGCTTAAATTAAATTTATAAAAAGGCAAATCCACAACCATACTCCATAATTTTGCAATTGTCGCATGATCATTTAAATCTTGCATTTGCATAACAGTTGAATGAATAAATTGAACAATTGCGCGCCCTTTCTCTGCCGCAGAACATGGCACAATGGTTGGCTCCTCATCCAGCACAATTTCTGGGAACAAACACAACTTAATCGGATAGCGGGACTTAAACTGATGATGATACTTGGATATATTAAACACATATTTATCTTTTCTGGCATTATTGGAACAAAACTTCCCGTCGAAATCAAAATACATCTTGCTATACATTTCCGGGCTAAGTGTAATAATGGAATATAGTGGATAAGCATATAGGCCATCCGATTGTTTTTCTAATAATTGATAATCATCCGAAACATACTCACATCCGTTTAACAAAGAATGAACTGTTAAAGTTGACTTTCCTCTTTGGCCGCGAGCGCATAATAAAGCGCCTTTCCCGTCATATCCCAAAACAGCACCATGGGTCAAATTAACCGTATCCGACTTTAATAACACATTCAATTGTTGGACAAACAAGTGTCCTAATTTAATAAATTCTTCCGGCTCAAAATTACTCACGCCATAATAACATAAATGTTTTTCCCCATCATAAGCCATCAGTCCAGTTGAGGCAGAACATCGTATCACGGGAGATGCTTTCGAAGAAGTCTCCTCTGTAAATTCAATATTTGGATATTTCTTACTGGCCAACAAAAATTCCACCCGTAATCGCAAATTGATTTTGGGATCTAATTTATCGTCCATTTTACATATTAAGGATTGGATATTATTGATTTTTCCAACTGAAATTGTTTCATCAAAGGAGTCTGCTTTATCCCGAAGAACATAAGACATCTGCTGTTCCAAAAACGGAACAATCTCTGCTGTATGACACAAAACACGGATAACTTTTATACCAAAATCTAAATACTTAACAGCACACAAAGGTTGAGTTTCAATTGCTTGTTGAATAATTGATAAGTATTTTGTTTTTTGATCTAAATTTTCAATTTTAATCTGCATTCTTTATCCTACAAAAATATTTCAAAAAGCAACGAATCAAAAACTGATGTTTTAAAATTCTTTTGGTAAAAAAATGTTGCCCTTCTACTTTAATATAGTGCTTAAATGTAGTCCAGCGCCAGATCTCCCTTAATAATTTTAATTTTTTACAAGCATATTTAACATCGTGGACATACAACGAATAAAATTTATCATGATCAACAAAATCTCTCAACGCCGGGCCCAATTCCTTATCAGATAATAAAGAATCCGGGAAAATATCTGGAACGGCTTGATTAATAAATCGCATTGCAAAATAACTACTGGCTTGCATCTGGGTCATCACAATATCTTGTGCAACGATATTCCAATCAAAATCCTTTTTGGAGGAAATCAAATACATTAAATCAAATATTGCCTGAGGAATTCCTTGGACAGAAGAACCATCTTTTAAATTATGGGTCAGGTTATTTAAGCAAATAAACACCATATCTTCCGGAGTTGGCAAAAGTATATCAACTGAAAAAATCCGCTGTTTACTCGCTCGATTAAATAAATCTCTTTGGAAAGCCTCATTGGCATGCGACAAAAAACTAAAAAATTGATGAATATCTAAAATTCCTTTTTCAAGATCTTCTTTTGGATGCACATCAAAAGAATGTGGGGCGTCCGTGATTGCATATCCCATTTCCTGAACCAACTGTTTCGAAATATTCAACTCTTCCGTTGAGCCCAGCAAAATATCAATATCACCCATGACGCGTGGCAACTCAGGTCTAAGATAGCGCATAGCTCCACCTTTAATAATCATTGGAATGATACCTTTTTCATTGAGTTGGTGCACAATTTTAGAAAAATGGCCGATTAGTTCTAAATTCTGAAAGCGCAGGTAATTTAATAACCCCTTCAATCTAGGTCCTGTATATTCATCAAACCTCAATTCCGGATGCATTTTCATAAAATAAGCCGCAATAGCTGCGCTTTTCGAACCAGCAATCTCTATGTCCCAATGACTTAAAAACTCATCTAAATCCTTTTGTGTCATATCGGCATTAAAACAAAATTGAATCAAATACCGATCTTGTTCAGGAATGAATTCCCGATATAAACGATACACCGTCTTATCAATAATTTGAGTGGGAGAATATTTCAAATTTTCCATTGCAACCTGTTTTAATACTTTTATATACAAAAATTCTTGTTGCATGTGACTCCCGTTAATTTTCTAATTGGACGCGTTATCCTATCACAAAAATCTATAAAATTCAACTAAATAAATGACATACTTTGGGATTGATTTTAAATGTCATAATTATGTATGTTCGAAATAATTGGAAAAATATAAAAAGCCACCGATTGCAAGGTGGCTGTTATAAATGGTGGAGGATTGCATGCTATCTTCGAGCCAATTTGGGTGAGTTAATGTTGTTTTCTGAGCGCATTCAAAGCATAATTTCTATAGGACAAAAAGTATCTTGACATCAACATAACAAGATATATACAATATGTCAAAACAGTATTCATACACAAATAATGGAGTCATTAATGGAAAATCTCTCTGGTAAATTGCTCGCAGGACTATGTATTTTAACCTTCGAATTAATAATGTGCTTATATTATTTATTACAAAGTCCTTCTATCTTGAGAATGAACAAGAAAAAAAATACTTGTACAAAAGAAACAAAATATAGATGGCAAAAAAAATATAAAATTAAGAATCTTTGCAAATTATCTGATTTAAAAAGGGCTGTCAAAAAGGGGAAAATATGGACATTTCCGTCCTTTTATAGATTACGTCTAGAATTAAAATCTGGAAAAAATATCACTTTGTTTTGGACTCCAGCTCATTTCTTCCCAAATTATATAGATGATTTTTATGATATGGAAGATAATATTAATGCTTTCCTTAATCAGAATGATAAAGAGCTTGTGATCGAACATTCATTAGTTATACTTGGAATTCTTCATCTTTCTGCCTTAATCATCTTATTTCTTTTTCTGTTATTCATACGGTGTTATTGATTCAGAATATCCAAAATAAGCTTTGAGTTTATCTTTATTATTTTGTCCGAGCTTTCCAAGCTTTCTTTAAAAGTGGCAAGATCTTATTTGGGACACCTGGTTGCCCTTGGAAACGGCCAGCATCTCCATCCTGATGATAATCAGACCCTCCGCTAACCAATAAGTTTAATTTTTGAGCCATTTCTAATGCTTTTTGATTTTGAGAAGCAACGTCTTGAGCAGAGCTTTTCGAATGAGTGCCATAGTTTGTATAATAGGTTTCA
>CAJOPC010000031.1 GCA_905236245.1 uncultured Alphaproteobacteria bacterium | reverse complement strand
CATTTCTCGCTTTGCATCTTCATAAAACTTTCGAATGGCATTATATCTATTCGTGGACATACCCTCTCGATGGCTTTGTTCATAGGCCTCTATATAATCCCTTTGATAGTTATTGACTTCTGTTATAAAACGCTTACAATAAAAGTATGAAAAACTTTGTGATTGTTTTGTACACACTATTGACCGCCTGTTCTTTGTTCCAGCCCAAGGAAGAGGTAAAGTTCAAAAATCCTATCTTTTATCAAAGAATGGAAAGTGCATCAATTTCTAGACCTTATGATATAGCCATCACACCAACCACAAAACGAATATTTTATAATGAAAAAGCGGAGCTTGTCTATACAGAGCCTTGTGAATTATTAGAAAATTCAGAAACTCGTGTTCTTATGAAATGTTGTGATGAAAACAATTGTACTTATTTAAGATATACAAGTGCTGGAGAGACTCATTGGGGGGCTTGCAATGTTATTGAAGAAGAATCCTTTCAAAATCCAAATTTTGAGTTCTGTAATGCTCAAGGATTTTTTATAGATAAAAAACTTCTGCCAAACCACGAATGTGGTCCAGCAAAAGATTGGAATTATCGCACATGTAAATGGGATAACTAGTTAGTCCCACATATTTGTTTTTTGTTTGTGTTGCATTTCACGTTCAGCATCTTCGTATAGTGATTCAATGATTTTATATCGTTTCTCTGGCATATTCTCTCTATGGCTTTGTTTATATGCCTCTATATAATCCCTTTGTTTAATGCCATCCTCCATGAAGTGATTGACAACTTCTTAAAATTAATTTACTATATCCCTCATGAAATTTTTATTATCCATCATGTTATTGTTTATTACATCGGCCCGCGCACAGGAATTACCTGCGGGAAGGTTTTCTTTTGCTGCGAGCAATGTTATTGATATGGACACCCTCTTGGAATTACCCGCCTTTACTTCCACAAAAGAAATTTTAGAATTTTGTAACTTAGATTTTCCAGAGAATGCATCCGTTTTGACCCTATATTCTAACACTAAATCTGAAATAAAATGTAAAGTTCAGGCATTAGAAAACAGATGGCAACAAACTGGTTTGGATCAAAAAGATTTTCAAGAACTTAAAGATGCTTTGAAAAATTACTTATATACAACCTATGATCTTTACGTTTCTTTGTATAAATTAAAAATAAAACAAACTGATTTTTCTACTTATAATTCTTATATAGTAGCACTCCACATGCTTGCTGGCAACTACATTAGAAATGTTGTGCTGTGGAGTTTATTATTGCAAGCATATGGAGAAGAACCTTATTAATAACCCATTTGTTTCAAAATCTTATCGGCCTCCCTTTGAAAGCGCTTTATGATCCCCTTTTGCATGGCGGGTGGACTGCTTTTGAATTTTTTATTTGTAAGAGCCCTTATATGGTAAATTTGTTTAATCATGTCTTTGTCACTTATGGAAGAAGCATCTTTTCCAAATGCTTCGTGCAAAATATCTGCTGCACCGCCTTCGCCATGTTGTACAGCAGTTGAGAAGATAACCTCTTTAACGACTGGATGTCTACTATCTAAATCCAATCCTTTAATATCTCGTGTCAAACGTATAACTGGTTTATATTTTTTATCCACCATAAAATTATGTTGAGCTTGACGAAAACGGTCATCATTGGCAATATTATGCCAAGCTAACTCAAATTTTCTTTCTTTTATTTTGGCCGCTTCTGATCCCCCAGCTTCTTGTAAATATTCATAATAATCATCATAATTTGGATTCTTTTTTAAATATTTCATAAAATCATCAAATGTTCCATTATTCGTCGCAATTTGATAATCCCCATAACTATATCCACCTTTAATATCGTGGCCTATAGCAACAGGATTATTGGAACTTTCAAATTCACGACTAACTGTGCCAGTTTTATTTCGGTCATATAAAGAATCAGGATAATTTTCCTTTTCAATTGGTTCTGCCCAGCAACGACAATTAGGGGCATCTCCAGGATTACCTCCTTTGGGTGGTTTATTAGAATCAAAAACTTTTCCATCACGAGAAGCATGCCAAGGGCGCACTTTATCATCTTCTTGTGTATGCCATATATATTTT
>CAJOPC010000030.1 GCA_905236245.1 uncultured Alphaproteobacteria bacterium | reverse complement strand
CATCCAATCAGCCGGCATAAAATCAATGATATTTTACGTAATCCATTTTACTGTGGCATTATGGTTGTTAAGAATAAAGCATATCCACATATACATCCAAAACTTATTACACCAGAATTGTTTGATATGGTTCAAAAGGTATTAGATGACCGTGGTAAAAAAAATATTATTCCACACCAACAAATCTATGGAAAGAAAGCATTTATTTTTCGTGGATTAGTCAGATGTGCAACTTGTGGGTGTTGTATTACTTCTGAACAGCATACTAAAAAAAGCGGTCTTGTGTTTCGTTATCTAAGATGCAGCCACATGAGAGGGAATTGCCATCAAAAGCCTGTTCCTGAATCTAAATTATTAAATCAGTTGGAACAAGAAGTATTTTCTAAACTACAAATACCGGAAAATATATTGTTAGCTCTTAAAAGTAATGTAAAAATGAGATTAGAAGAAGATTCAAAGATTAGTGCTGCTGTAAAACGTGAAAATACAATACAGCTGGAAGAATTAAAAAACAGAAAAAGGAATTTGTTTAACGCATTTTTAGATAAGGATATTACTAAGGAAGAATATCAAGAAGCCAAAACTGAAATGGAAACCAAAATTGCTGAATTAGAATCAAAGGATCAAAAATATGTTGCTATCACTTCTGAAATTAAGGATACGGTGGAAAGGATTGTTGAAATCGTGGGTAATCTTTCAAATATCATGAAAACAGCCGATCCGAAGGTACAAAATCAGTTATTAAGGCTTTTGATTCAGGATGCTGTTTTAGATGGTGATAAATTAAAATATAATATTCGTCCACCATTTTCTGCTTTTATGAATGTGGATGTTAAAAATGAGGTTCCAGACTATATCAGCACCCATTTACATGAATTTGATAAAATAGCTCATCCAGTCGGACTTCTTGTTAATTATTTACCTTTGGAAGCAGCTTAAAGTTAATTTACTCGTGTTGTGAATAAAAAAACAAAATTATAATACATTGATTTTATTGAAATTATTTAAAAATTAACCTTATAGGTGAATTTTTTTTACAAAAAGGGTTGACATTTCGTTTTTTTTATCTCTATAATAATTTCTGTAAATGAAAGGAGATTTACAATGAACACAGAATTTGGAAAATGGTTAAAGACATTTCGTATTATGTTGGGAATAAAATTATACGATATGAGTAAGACCTTGGAAATTTCATCTTCTTTCCTGTCTGCCATGGAAACAGGGAAGAAAAGTATCCCGGTAAATTTTGTAGATAGATTTATACAAAACTACCAAATTTCAAAAGAACAATATTCTGCTCTCGAAGAAGCTATTGCTAAGACTCGTGAAGAGGAGTTAAAACAAAAAAATAGAATAAATTTAAAAATAAATACCTCTAATGCCGAAATTCAGTCCTTAGCATATAGCTTTGCACGTAAAATTAATGAATTATCAGATGAACAACAAAAAGCAATTAAGGCTATACTGGAGGAAAAATAAATGACTAGTTTAGGTATGATAAGAAGTAGTGGTATTCCTGTTTCGCCCAAACGAATTGTAGATATTCGTGCAGTAGCATCTAATATTAGACATATTTTTGGGATAACAAATCACGTGTATTGTGATATTGTTCAAATCATGGAATACTTTGGATCAGATTATTTACCAGATTATGGGTATGAAATTATTTCTGACACTGACCCTGTATTAAAAGGTAAATTTGCAGAAACATTTCCACAAGATAAAATTATTCGTATAAAAGAAAGTGTTTATAATAAAGCTTGTGAGGGAGATGGACAATCAAGATTTACTATTGCACACGAATTAGGACATTTATCTTTAGGACACAAAGAAGATATTTCATTTTCTCGTCAAACAAAAGATTTTCCAAAATTTTTAGAGCCATGGAGAGATTCCGAGTGGCAAGCAGATGTTTTTGCCGCTGAACTTCTAATGCCATATCCCATGGTTAAAAACATGAGTACACAGGAAATAATCAAATCGTGCGGTGTATCATTTTCCGCAGCAGAGACAAGGAGGCAGAAATTACAGCAACTTAATTGGCAGTAAAAAAGGCTGTTAATGGGATAACAGCCTTCATAGAAATCACTCTAGTTAAACCTACTACTAGGTGTCACTAAAAAGGATTTACAGCGATAATAATATAACCCTTTTTAGTTTACTTGTCAACAACTTTGATAAGATTGTGAAATGTAGGGAACTTAAAAAAGGAGTTAATATGATTAAAAACTCTTCAAAACATGACTACGAAATACGTTTCGTAAAATGGATTACCGTAAAAGGTCGACGCATTTATGCTCGACATTATGGTAGAGTTGCTTTTCCATTAAAAGTCAGATAGTAGCTCATAATAGATAGGAACTCTTTTGGGTTCCTATCTTTTTTATTGTATAAATTAAACATAGAATGGGTTCGTAAATTGCGCATTCATTCCGACCAAAAAAATCCCCCACAAAAGTGAGGGATTTTATTTTTACAAATCCAAGCTTCTGTTTTTTATCTTTTCTGATACACGTTTTATGAAGTCAAGCAAAGGAATATTGTTCATTTGCTGCCCATCTCTTAAACGAACAGAAATGCTGTTGCTTTCAATTTCTTTGTCACCCACGACAATGATGTAAGGGACTTTTTTCTTGACAGCGTTTCTGATTTGATAAGAAACCGTGTTACCGGAAATGTCAACTTCCGCGCGGACGTCATTTTCCAATAATTGTTGTTGGATTTGTTCGGCCGCTTTTT
Organism: uncultured Alphaproteobacteria bacterium; assembly: GCA_905236245.1. Lineage (GTDB taxonomy): Bacteria > Pseudomonadota > Alphaproteobacteria > CAAHEQ01 > UBA3637 > UBA3637. The sequence goes on along the minus strand of CAJOPC010000030.1, from coordinate 32,548 downwards.
GATGTTTATCCGATACAGGCAATATTTCAACCTGAATAGGTGACAACCAAACAGGTAATTTGCCTTTGCATCGTTCCAAGTACACACCTATAAAGCGCTCAATAGCACCCAATATAGCACGATGCAACATAACGGGAACATGTTTTTCTCCGTCTTCCCCAATATAGAACATTCCCCATTTTTCCGGTAGATTCATATCCAATTGTATCGTCATACATTGCCATTCCTTTCCGTTTTTATCAATCGCATAAACGTCTATTGCCGGACCATAAAACTTTGCGCCACCGACATCAATATCGTACGGAATGTTTTTGTCTTTTAACACTTGTTCGATGGACTGTTCTGCCATTTTCCAAATGGGTTCATTATCAATATATTTGTCTTTTTTATTTTTCATATCACGTATGGAAAAATAAACTTTGAATTTGTCATAACCAAAGACTCTGTTAATGGCAAAGCCGAAATCAAAGACTTTTGACAATTCTTCCATAAATTGATCTTGACGGCAAATGATATGCGCATCATCCTGCGTGATACAACGCACGCGCAACAACCCTTGCAGGCCGCCGGATGCTTCGTAACGATAAACATTTCCCAATTCGCAATATTTAATCGGCAATTCTTTGTATGAATGCACAGAAGCATTATAAATCGCGACATGGAAAGGGCAACTCATTGGTTTGACGTAATAAGCCCCTTGTTCTTCCTTATCTTTTAAGGACATATCCATTGGCGGATACATACAATCCGCAAAATGATCCAAATGACCGGATTTTTCCCACAGTTGTTTTAATCCGACAACGGGAGAATAAACGTATTTATATCCAGCTTTTTGATGTTCTTTTTTCCAAAAAGATTCAATTTCGTTTCTTATAATTGCGCCGTTTGGATGCCATAAGGCCAAACCAGAACCGACATATTCACTGAAAGAAAATAAATCTAATTCTTTACCGATACGACGGTGGTCGTTTTCGGATAAACTTTGTTTTTCATTATTATTATTCATTTTTTTTAACCTTTACTATTAGAATTGTTAAACTTGAAATTGTGTGTATGGATTTTAAAATCCAGAAAATAAAAAGTATCACCGCGCTTAGGCGGTGGTGGTTGTGGTTAAGGTCAAAGCCACACGAAACAACACAGAGCTTTTTTCAAAGTTCTGTTCAAATAATTTAGAAAAGTTGTTTCTTTCATTTAACATGGCTTGAGTATAACACAAACCTCAATATATGTCAATTATTTTTTTGTATGTTTTTGGGGTGGTATCTGTTTTCTAATTTAGAGGAGGTCAATCCGACCAAATACATAAACATAGTATGTGCATACCTGCTATGTTATTTTTTACCTAAAGTAATTTAATTATATTTTTTGGTGAAAATACTTGTATTGTATTGCAGTTTATTTTAAACTCAAAGCAATTAAAGGAGAGATGACATGAAAGACATCATTCACACAGAACGATTATATTTAGCTCCCTTGAACAAAAAGGATATTCCGCGCTATGTCCAAATTGCAAAAAATATGCGCAGCGCAAAAGCGAAAAATCCCGACTATTTTTTATATGCACGATTTGATTATAACTCAGCAAAAACTGATGCCGACTTGACAAATGCGGCCATAAGTCTTTTAACAAGTGCAGAAAAGTCCATATTTCCCAAAATAATAAAACGGTTGAATATTTGTTTAAAAAATGGATACATTATTGGATATATTGGTTTTATTCATAATCCAAACAAAAAAATTAGTAGTGATCTGGGTATTTTTCTAGCACCAGATTATGAGCATAAAGGGTATGCTTTTGAAGCAGAGAAAAGCTTATTGGCTTATTATTTTTTAAATTTTGATGACAAAATTTATCTAACAATTTACCCTAAAAATTTACCATCATATCAATTAAACACAAAATGTGGCGCTGTAAAGATTAATCATATCAAGGTATCAAAATATGGATCAGAAAGAGATATATTAGTTATTACTCGAAAAAAATTTATTGAAACAGTTTTTCAAAAAAAATTTACAACGCCAGAAAAAGAAAAAAATTTTTTATTAGATTACCTAAAAATCTATAACAAATTTTAGATCTTTATATTTCAATGCAATTGTGTTATAAGGAAACAGATATTTCTGGGTGATGTCTTTTCCTTGATTGAAGGGCTATCTTTACAACCATCAAACGAAAATTCGCCTTGAAAGATGTTTTTATTTATTTTCAATTGGTTATCATTACTTTAAAATTCATATACTTTTAAATTTCGAAAACCTTTTAATAACTTTTACACACAAAACTGATCTTCAATAAAAATGCTCCAGAATAAATGTCAATCGCATAGTTTAAAAAATAATTGCACGCATTATCTAAATATGTTATTTTCAAAGAATAGGCAACCTTATAAAGGAGATATACAATGACAAAAACAGATTTTGAATCTAAAACAGAGCACATCCTATATATTGTGACCAATGCGCGTTATCATAGTGGTTATAACGATGGACAGGAATTTGATAAATCTCTAGATCTTTTCGCGAAGTTACCAACCTTGTCACCATTAGGGCTGCTAGGGGAAACCTATCAACAAGATTATGCTTTTGGCATGTATCCGGAGCTTGAAGATGCCGTCAAATATTTTGGTCAAAAGGTATCTCCTTCATTAAACAAAGGCCTGCTGTTGACAGATGATGTACTTCATGGATTTGCTGAGGAAACTATTAAAAAATTCGGGCTAAAAAAAGGTTATAATTTCAGTAGAGAGCCAAATCCAGAACAGTTAACACGACTTAACCACCGTATTTTTCCAAAACTCATAAGAGATATGAGAGAACTTGCTCCTGAATTTTTAATGGAAATGGGTATTGCTTTATCCAGAACAGTTAATGATTTTCGTTTGGTTTATAAATTTATGGATTGTTTCTCATATATCGGACGTATTTTGTCTGGAGAAATCAGCAAAAAAGATGCTCAACAATTTTTAAGTCTGAAAGGAGTTCCTTTGGGACTATCTATGTTGGAATTGGTTGAAAATGGAATAATTGATAAAGATTTGCATATTTTAGATCCAAAACGTCTTTGCCAATCAAAACAAGTTAAGGAATTTGAATTTGACGGGAAAAAATATAACTTGTCTCCCGCCTTACAAGGACATTATTCAGAGAGCAAAAAAACGCCTAAAACATCAGGGGGATTTCTGAATTTAATTTCAAAAAAAATCAAAAGGTTAACAGGATCAACCAAAGAAACACGAACTCCTTAAACGAGCTCGAATAGCTAAATACGAATTTCAGCTACAAAAAAGGTGCTTTCACAGATGTAAAAGCACCTTTTACTAATACAAATCCCTTAATTATCTAGGTTGTTGGATTTGATAACTAGATCTGACAGGTTGTTTACAATACACGTTAACTGTCACAGGTTGATAAATACAGGCGGTTAACCAACGCAACCAGCTTTGGCCTGTTGTCTCTTTTTCTTCAACTAAAGCAACATTGTCGGCGGATCCACAAACCCGAACTGGGTCAATAGTTGCTTTCTTTCCCCAAAACACATAGTGCAAAGTGCGTGTTGCAGACGGTTGTGCAGGTGCATGAGTTGAAAAGGCAAATTGTGTATGCTGACAAGCACACAAGGCTGAACAAATCAAAATAACTGATAAAATTTTCTTCATTTTAACTCCTTTCATAAAAAATGAATACTTAAATAGTTAACTTCAAAAAAATTCCTATGTCAATACTATTTCCTTATAAAAAAGTGCTTGACAAGAAAATCAAATTGCATTAAAAGAGAGGTATAATCTTGAATAAGAGGAAATTCTATGTGTGCTAAACAATGTCGAACAAAACCGGGCAATCAACTGATATATAAATCTATTTTTGCATTTTCCTTGGCAATTCTTGTCACGTCTTCTGCTTTTGCCTTTGGTGGCCATGGGGGTAGTCGAAAAACCTCTATTTATCGTGGAACGGGTGTGGATTCCATTGGTGTACATATCGGCGGCCAAAAATCTTGCCCCGAAAACAGAGTGCGCGTAAATGGTGTTTGTGTATGCGTTGATGGCTACGATGATATCGATGGAGATTGTCTGGAAAGCTGTTTAGCGGCAGAAACTCGAGATGATAATAACAACTGTGTTTGCAATCACAATAATGGATATTATGGTTCTCCAGGCAGCTGTCAATTATGCGATGACGATAGAAAAATCATCAGGAATAATCAGTGTGTGTGTGATTCTCAATACGATGATATAAATGGCACTTGCTATTTAAAATGTAATGCCAACGAAACCAGAGATGAGGGCTATAATTGCATATGTGATAATGGTGAAGGATATTATGGCTCGGCCGGTAGTTGTCAACAATGCTCCGGCACGGGTAAGATTATTCAAAACAATAGCTGTGTTTGCTCCTCGAGCTATGACACAATAGGCACCACATGCTATCCAAAATGTAATGCTAACGAAACCAGAGACAGCAATAACAACTGTATTTGTAATAACAACAACGGATATTACGGCTCAGCCGGCAGCTGTCAATCTTGTGAGGGAGAAGGGAAAATCATTAGCGATAATCAATGCGTTTGTGACTCTGAGCATGATAATATAGGGGGAACATGCTATCCAAAATGTAATGATGGAGAAACACGTGATAGCGGAAATAACTGTATCTGTGATAATGCAAATGGGTACTATGGTTCAGCCGGCAGTTGTCAACAATGTTCTGGAACCGGCAAAATTATTAATAATAACGACTGTGTTTGTTCTTCTGATTATGACACGATAAGTGGTACGTGTTATTTGAAGTGTAACACAAACGAAATTAGAGATACTAACAATAATTGTATTTGTGATAACAGCAACGGATATTATGGCGATGCTGGTAATTGCTTGTCATGCGAAGGTGAAAATAAAGTTATCAAAGACAATGTTTGTGTATGCGCCGATGGTTACGAAATGTATAATAATGCCTGTGTGGCTAAATGTACTGAAAGACAGGAACGCGACTCAAATGGGATGTGTTCTTGCAGCGAAGAATATACCGGCGATAATTGTGATGAATGTGCCGAAGGGTATGAAATATATGATAATGACTGTGTTGAAAAATGTGTAACTGGGTACTATAGAAATAGCGAAGGAGTATGCCAACAAGTTACCGCAAGTGATTACATCGAAGCAAATGTAACAGGATTGGGCGTCGTCAGAAGAAGTAAAAGTAGTATGACATGGTGGATGGCAAATGATTGGTGTAAAGCACAAGGAATGAATTTAATAGACATCAGCAAATTCGAATGTTATCGCACGGGCCAAACCACATTAGTGATAGAAGGATCAGCCTATGCCGGTGGATGTTGTGCCAAAGGGCAGAGCTGTAATTATAACGAGAATTGGTACACGAATGATAACAAATTAAAGTATAGCAACATATTAAGAGCATTGGTAAACGCATTCGGAATTGGTGGATATTTTTGGACGGCATCTGATTACTCAAGCAGTAATTCTAGCTTTGCGTTTGGTGTACACTCCGAAATTGGTTATGTTTACTACTATTCCCGTAGCAGCAACAATGGCTATGCCCTCTGTGCTAACGATAACACAACTCCGACATGCCCGGATGGCTATACCGGTGATAATTGTGACGAATGCGCCGAAGGGTATGAGAAGTATAATAATGCTTGTGTGACTAAATGCGAAAGCACGCAATACCGTGATGAAAGTGGCATTTGCCAAACTTGCCCAAGTACTTTGGCCGCCAAAAACACCGAATATGTCTGTTTGGCCTGTACGCCGGGCGGTTATTGGACGGGATCTGCCTGTAAGAACCCGTGCGCCGAAGGTAAGTTCCATATTTCGTCGGGCGATTGTAAGGCTTGTGATCCGGCTACTTATTCAACGGCGGCTGCGGCAACACCAGCTGAATGCGCTTTGTGCGGAGATCAACGCAAAGTATTTGCTGTAGAGGACGGAAACGCTACCACTTATTACTGTGCACCAAAAGATTGTGGTGAGGGTAAATATCATGCAGATACAGGAACATGTCGTGCTTGTAGTAATTACACATCGCCATCAACTGTGGAGGAATGCTCTGTGTGTGCACAATATGGGTACCCACGCTATATAGATTCCTCTGACGGAAATAAGTGTAAGTTGTGTCCTTCCGATATGGCGAGTGCTACCTCGGCTGATAGTTGTGAGCAATGTTTTGGCGCAACATTTAATAATGGCGTGTGCGGTGCTGTGGCCTCTGTTAGTGGTGAAGATACAGATCCATGCCCTGCGGGCATCTCTCGCAGTACACGAGATGGTACATGTTCTATTTGTGAAAATGGCAAAGTGTATTTGCCTTATTATTCTGATCCATGCCAATACAGCGTTACAGGATGTGTCAGTAATGATGATTGTGGTGAAGGATATTTCTGTAATTTGAAAGCATCAAGTTGTTCCTCTCCAACGTCTGGTACTTGTGTGGCGATTGGTTCTGTTGCACACGGCACACTAACCCTTAATGGTCAATCTCAAGAAATATTTACAGTGGTAATAAAAAAAGTTATTGGGCTGCAAACAATTGGTGTAAAGCCCAAGGAAAACGGATGCCAAGTTTAGCAGATTTCAATATAACTGGCGGGTATGAAAATCAATGTTCTACTTCTAGCTGTATAGGTGCGGATTGGGCTGCATTAAGAAATGCAATATCTACTAGCTGTTGGTATTGGACAACAACGCGCACGACTACCTGTAAGGCATATGCATTAAATCCGAGAAATAATGGTAGTACTGGCGAAATTTGGCATCTTAATCATCAAGATGGTAGTAATAGCGGAGAAAATTGCGCTATATGCGTAGACGCAGACTGAAATATATAAATAAAACTCCCCGAGCATTAGGCGTCGGGGAAATTTGTTTTTAATACTTTATTTTACATTAAAGCCAAAGTTTCGTTAGCGATTTCCAATTCTTCATTTGTGCGAATGACATAAATCTTGAACTTGGAATCTGGAGCTGAAATCAAGGCATATTCACCTGGGCGCTTGTCGTTTTCCTCTTCGTTTAACTTAAAGCCTAAACCTGTCAAACCATTGATAACTTCACGGCGCACAATTTCGTCATTTTCCCCCACACCAGCGGTAAAGACTAAAGCATCTAATTGACCATTTAACTGGGCAAAATAATTGCCGATAAAACCACGGATACGATAGGTTAGCATGTCCAAAGCCATCTTCGCCCGTTCATCTCCGGCGGCAATCTTAGCATGCACATCACGCATATCATTGACACCACAAACACCCAAAAGGCCACTTTGTTTAGTCATCATCTTATCAACTGCATCGATATCCAAGCCGGCATTACGCATTAAAAAGCCAACGGTAGCAGGATCGATGGATCCACAGCGTGTACCCATCATCAAACCATCCAATGGCGTCAAGCCCATAGAAGTATCAATGCATTTACCGTTTTTGATAGCAGAAATGGATGAGCCACTACCAATATGGCAAGTAATCAAATTTGTTTGCTCTAATGGTTTACCCAATAATTCGGCCGCTTTACGTGCCACATACTTATGGCTGGTACCATGTGCACCATATTTACGCACCGCATACTTTTCATAAATCTCATAGGGAAGGGGATACATAAACGCTTCCGGCGGCATGGTTTGATGGAAAGCTGTATCAAACACAACCACATGCGTAGCACTTGGGAAAATCTCTTGAGCCACTTGAATACCAATCAAATGGCCTGGGTTATGAAGAGGCGCCAAAGGAATTACTTTGCGCAAGTTCTCCACAACTTCCGGCGTCACGATCATCGGTTTAAAGTATGACCCACCATGCACGATACGATGTCCTACGCCACCAATTTCATTGATATCTGTAATCACAGCCGTATTGCCATTCATCATCATGTCAACGGCCTTTTTCATACCTTCTGCATGGGTTGGAAATTGTTCTTCAATAACCGTTTTGGTGGCCTGATCTGTATCAGGAAATTTCTTATGGGTAATGCGGCTGATAGATTCGCCGATTTTTTCCACCAAGCCTGAGCACAAAACTTCCTTTGTGTCCATGTTAAATAATTGATATTTAATTGTGGATGAACCACAGTTGATGACTAAAATCTTTGTCATATTTTATCCTTTCTTTTGAGCAAATACCGCCGTAAAGGCGATTGTATTAACAATATCTTTAACTGTTGCGCCACGAGACAGATCGTTGACCGGCTTATTAAGTCCTTGCAAAATTGGACCAACCGCTAAACAATTATCACCAAGGGCACGTTGAATAGCTTTATAACAACAGTTTCCTGTATTTAATTCCGGAAATACAAACACATTGGCATGACCAGCAACCGGGCTATTCGGTAATTTAGTCTTTGCAACTTCTGGATCCACAGCAGCATCAAATTGAATTGGGCCTTCAAAGGCAAAATCTACATTCTTTTCTTTTGTTAAACGAACCGCTTCTTTTACCAAATCAACGGATGGACCCTTGCCAGATTCTCCTGTACCATAAGATAAAAAGGCTACTTTCGGATCTAATCCAAAAAGTCTAGCTGTTTCGGCCGTGGTTACAGCAATTTCGGAGAGCTGTTCTGATGTTGGATTTGGTGTCACTGCACAATCTGCAAACACTTGCAATTGACCGTTATAGCACATTAAAAATGCCCCAGACACCATGGTTGCTCCCGGCTTAGTTTTTACAAATTGCAGAGCAGGGCGAATAGTATTAGCTGTGGTATGTTCCGCTCCGGATACCATTCCGTCGGCGACACCCTTGTATACCATCATAGTGCCATAATAAGCACCGTCCTTCATCATATCACGAGCCTCTTCCAATGTTAAACCCTTTGCTTTGCGCAATTCCGCCAAAGTATTGGCATAATCTTCAAACTCAGGGGCATTCAAATAATCTATAACCTGCGCACGAGATAAATCTAAAGCTAATTCAACCGCCTTAGCTTGAATAGCCGCAGGATTACCCAAAATAATAATATCAGCGATATCTTGCTTTAAGGCAGCATCAGCAGCCTTTAGAACGCGTTCACAATCGCCTTCCGGCAATACAATGCGTTGTTTGTCGGATTTTGCTTTATTAATTAAATTTGATTCAAATTCTGGAATTGATACCATATTTTGTCCTTTCAAAATGATGGCTGGAGTATAGCAAATTTTTACCACAGATTCAAGGAAAATTTTTGTTTTTCTTGACAGACAAGGCAAAATCAGCTAGCGTATAAAAAGATCACTGAAAGGAATGCATATGACAAAAATATCCGTGATTATTCCTGTCTATAAAACCGAAAAGTATTTGGCTAACTGTTTAGATTCTGTTTTAAATCAAACTTTCAATGACTTAGAGATTATTTGTGTCAACGATGGCAGTCCGGATAATTCCGCACAAATTTTGCAAGAATATGCCCAAAAAGATCCTCGTATAAAGGTGCTTACCCAAGAAAATCAAGGACTTTCTGCCGCCAGAAATACAGGTTTAGACGTAGCTACCGGGCAAAAAATTATGTTCCTTGATTCAGATGATGCCATACCACCTTATGCCATCAAATTACTAAATGATATAGCAGATGAAACAGGCGCCCAAATTGTGGCCAGTCGTGGCCGTTTAAAAATGGGTGAAAAACAAAATCTCCCAACAAACTACATGCAAAGCATAAAAATCGGAAATGGCCTGCCAGATTTTGCAGAGGATCCTAAAATATTTTCATCCGCATGGAACAAACTTTTTTCTGCAGAACTATTTAAATCTCAACGTTTTGTTAAGGGCATGTTGTTTGAAGATTGGCCAATTATGACTATTTTGTTTGGTCGAACAGATAAATATGTCACAACGGATATTCCTTGTTATATTTATCGTGAGGATAACATTAGTATAACCCGCAGTTCTTTTTCCATCAGAAAAGTAGAAAGTTATATCCAAGGCATACGCACCGTTTTCGAAGCATTTAAAGATTCAAAGCAACTGATCTATGCTCGTAAAAGGATGGCAATTGCTTTCAAAATTTTAGTAAACAAAGTATATCGCGCAAAAGATAAAGAACTAACCAGCTTGTTGTTAAAAGAAACAAACGCCTTATACAGCGATAATATTCTTTCTAAAAAAGATTTATTCTTGAAAACTCGTTGGCGTTTATGGCGATTAAAACATCAATAATTATTTAATATCACCGACATAAATACCCAAAGCACGAGCTGTACGAACAATTTCGCTTTTGCGATTCACACCAGTTGTTCCCAGTTTTATACTATCCCGTAAAGAAATATCTGTTACAACACCAGCTTGATGAACAACAACCCGATTTGTTTTTCCTTTTGCCAAAAGTTCCGTTGCATGCACACCAAAGGCAGAAGCCAACAACCTATCAGCTGCCACAGGAGTCCCAGAACGCTGAATATGACCCAAAATGTTGGTACGAACCTCAAAGCCATCACGTTTAAGTTTTTGTTCAAAATATTGCGATACCCCATTGAAAGTTAAAGAATTATTTGATAAAGAGCATTCGCCATCCGGTTTCTTAATACCTTCTGCGATAACAACCAAGGCATGACCACGACCTTTTTTCTGGGTCGCCCGTAAATGCTTAACCAAATTTTGGTATGAATAGGGGATTTCTGGAATTAATACAGCATCAGCAAAACCCGTAATGGCAGATTGCAATGCCAAATGCCCGGCACTGCGTCCCATAACTTCTACCAACATGACACGATGATGACTGGAAGCGGTTGTATCCAATTTATCCATTGCATCTGTCACAACCTCACGTGCCGTAGAAAAACCAATCGACAAATCTGTTCCTGGAGCATCATTATCAATTGTTTTGGGGATTCCGATCATAGCAATTTTTGCATACTTACATAAATCTGCAAAAATAGGAATTGAACCATCGCCACCAATCACAACCAAAGCATCTAAGCGCAATTGATCCACACCTTCTTTAAAACGAGTTTTAATAGAGGCTTCATCAATTTTTTCACGCAAACCATTATCATGAGCTAAAATAGGGCTATTATTCGTTCCCAACATCGTTCCCCCCATTGTAGCATAGGGGAATTCAAAACTTCCCAAAGTTAAGCGTTCATACTCCATGGGGCGCACGATAAGACCATTAGAACCATTATGAATGCCATATACTTCCCAACCTTTTGCAACAGAAGCAAACGTTACCGCACGAATAGCGGCATTTAATCCAGAACAATCTCCACCATTTGTCAGCACACCAATTCTTTTGATTACTTTCTTCATGTTGCCCCCTTATTATAACGAAAAATCTTGTCCTAAATAAGTTTTACGAACCTTTTCATCTTTAATAATTTCATTAGGAGTCCCTTGTTTCAAAACAACTCCATCATGCAAAATATAGGCTCGATCAATAATACTCAATGTTTCTCGAACATTATGATCGGTAATCAAAACACCAATCCCTCTGTGTTTTAATTGCCCAACTAAGTCTTTAATATCTGCAACAGCAATCGGATCAATACCTGCCAAAGGTTCATCCAATAAAATAAAAGACGGATGTCCAGCCAACGCCCGTGCAATTTCTAAACGTCTACGTTCACCACCAGATAAAGCCCTAGAGGGAGAAAAACGCAAATGTTCAATAGCAAATTCTTTTAATAGTGTATCTAATTCTTGCTCACGCTTATCCGGATCTTTTTGTGTCAATTCTAATACTGCACGGATATTATCTTCCACATTTAAACCACGGAAAATAGAAGCTTCCTGTGGCAAATAACCAATTCCCATACGTGCTCGCTGATACACCGGAAATTTTGTGATTGTGGAACCATTTAAACTGATAACACCATGGGTAGGTGCAATCAGTCCCGTAATGCAATAAAAACATGTCGTTTTACCCGCACCATTTGGTCCTAACAATCCAACGGCTTCTCCTTGCTTGACATACAAGGAGACATCACGTAAAACAACACGCTTTTTATAGCTTTTACTAAGATTACTAACAACAAGTCCGCTTTCTTTTGTCGACATAGCTTATCCTACTTTTTTAAATCCTGAGGAGAAAGGGTTCCCTTGATTCTTCCTCCTGGCTGATTGATTTTTAAATCGCTTTGTCCCGTTTTCATATCAAGAGTAGCCTCATCAGACTTCACAAAGCTATCTCCTTGATACAGATAAACATCGCCGCTCATTTTCATCTTTTCAGTCATAGGATCATATTCTCCCTTATCCCCCGTTATTTTATTTTTCCCATTATCCAATATTACTTGGCCTTCTGCAACAACCTTTTTAACCTTATCCTTCGAATCCTTTTGATAGTATAAAGTAATTTTATCAGCTGTCAAGTGATTTTCATTGTGGATAATAAGAACATCTTTTCTACCCACAATTGTTTTCTGTGTTTGATCAATAACAACGCCATCCTCCGTCGTAATATCAAACTGGCCTTGCTCAGATTTTATATGCATAACAGTATGTCCTAAGAAATGGGCAAAATTGCCTTTTTTTTCTAAATGCATTCCCTGGGCCTTCAACGAACCTGCCGGTCCAGAAATCTCAACAGGCTGATTTGAATCGACAATCCCTGCATATGTAGCCTTTACACCGCTTGTATACGCCGTATAACCGGATTTACTGGTTGAAATCATCTTTTTTTCAAATAAAAAATATTCTTCGTTTTGATACGCCAATCCATATGGAGTCTGACTTGTCACAACATCTCCATCAGCCATCGTGTAAATGGCCGAAGGCTTATCCATACGCACCAAACGGTTAGAGGCATCTACCTCTTTTACTGCCTCCGCAGAAACTGTTAAAAAACGATTTTTATCGTCATGGGCAAAAAAACGAATATTTTCCATATCAATGGAGGGTGTTTTTAAATCTGTTTTTTGAATCGCTATATCAAACTTTTCCTTTTCAGCCTTAAAAGCTGGCCATATCACAAGCAATGCCGCAAATAAAAAAGCAAAAACGGGCAGGGTATGTTTAAAAATAAAGACGCGCCGTGAATGTTTTTTTAAAAATAAAGAACGCTTGGTAAACATTTCTTATGCAACTCCGGCCTGTAATAAATGATGCATATGAATTAACCCGATTGGTTTATTTTCAGAATCCACGACAAAAATATTCGTAATCTTCTTATTGTTCATGATATTCAACGCCTCTGATCCCAAAACATCCTCCAAAATAGTCGTTGGTTTTGGATTCATAACATCAACCACCGGCTTAGTCATTAAATCTGGGCTCATATGCCGGCGCAAATCTCCATCGGTAATCATGCCAATCAAATTTCCTTTATCATTCAACACGCCAATACAACCCAACATTTTCTTTGACATCACGATCAATGCGCTGGCCATATCCACGTTATCCGGCACAACGGGCAAGGCATCCCCTTTAGCCATTATATCTTTAACTTTCACCAATATATTACCTAATTTGCCACCCGGATGGCGATCATGATAAAGCTCTTTGGTGAAACCTCGCATATTCATAAGGGCAACCGTCAACGCATCCCCCATAGCCAAAGTCGTCGCCATCGAGGTTGTCGGAGCCATATTAAACGGACAAGCCTCAGGAGCTTCTTGCTTATTCGGAATTTGCAAAATATAATCTGCCGCCTTACCTAAAGTGCTTTCTGGGGCACTTGTAATAGCAACTAACGGAATAGCAAAACGTTTACAATAGTTAATAATATCAAATAATTCTTTGCTTTCGCCAGAGTTAGAAAGAGCCAAAACAAGATCATTGTTTGTAATCATTCCCAAATCACCGTGGCTAGCTTCCGCAGGATGAACAAAGAAAGCAGGAGTTCCAGTACTCGCAAGTGAAGCCGCTATTTTTTTCCCAATATGTCCCGGCTTACCCATACCGGTTACAACAACACGACCGGATAAATTTAATATTTTCTCGGCAACATTAACAAACACATCATCTATACGAGCGCTCATTAACTCCAAGGCAACTTTTTCACAATTAAAAGTTTTTACTGCAGAATTTTTAATTTCTTGTGGTGTCATGGTATTTCCTTTTTAATGATGACTAAATAAATCAGGGTCACTATAACCCAAAATATCCAATTCAGCTCGGGTGTTTAAAAATTGGAAACACGAAACAGCCAAGCTTTCTTTTTTCTTTTTTTTCAGTTCCTTATCCAAAATAGCCTTCAATGCATGTAAATACATCACATCATTGGCTGCATAACGAATTTGTGCTTCCTCTAAATGTTTACGTGTCCAATCAGAGCACTGTTGTTCTTTATCCAAAGTAATGTTCAACATATCTTCACACAAATTTTTAAGAGAATGTTTTCTATTTGGCCACACCAATTTATGGGCAATTTTGGTACAATAAACAGGATAAGTTTCAATGCCAAAAGCAACCCTTAACTTGGCCACATCAAACCGGGCAAAATGAAAAATTTTCAAAATTTTTGGATTGGTCAATAATTTTTTTAAATTAGGATACTGAACACCCTTCTTTATTTGAACTAACCAAGCATTTCCTTTGCCATCACCAATTTGAACCAAACACAAACGATCTTTAACAATATCTAACCCGGTTGTTTCCGTGTCAATTGCCACCATCTTAGGCCACTTGATGTTTGCGGGCAAATCACCGGGGAATACTTGAATAGATTGCATCTGTTCTCCTTTTTATTGTGACAGTCTATAACAAACAAAGTCAAAAATCAAGAAAAATATGATTTAAAAGAAATAGAGAGTAAAATCAATAAGATCTCCATCCGTCTTTATAAATATTTTTCCAAAAATTAATTTTTACTTGACGCAAGTAATTTTATCGGGATAATAAATTGACATAAACAATTAAAGGAGACTTTATGAAAAAGAAACTAGCTGTTGTATGCATTTGTGTAGTATTTCTTGTTGTAGGGCAATGGGAAAAATTGTCATACCGTTGGCATTATCGCGATTTTGTTCCACAACAATGGTCTGAAACGACCGATCGTGTCAAAACACGCATAGAAACCAATGATAAGATTTTGGCTTTAACCATGGATGCTTGTGGCAGCAAGGGAGACAGTTTAGATGAAGATTTAATTGCTTTTTTAACTGAAAACAAAATTCCAGCAACTGTTTTTATTACCGGCCGCTGGATCGACAAATATCCTGAAAAATTTCAACAATTAGCACAAAATCCTTTAATTGAAATAGAAAACCATGGCCAAGAACACCGGCCAGCATCCTTGAACGGCAATTCTATTTACGGTATTAAAGGAACTGCACATGCCGGCGAGTTATATGACGAAGTCAAAAAAAATGCGGATAAAATAGAAAAATTGATTGGTCGTCGTCCAATTTTTTATCGTTCTGGAACTGCCTATTACGATGAAGGCGCAACAGAAATGATTGAATCCATGGGTTTCCAAAGTATTGGATTTGCAATCTTGGGTGATAAAGGTGCAACTTACAGCGCAGAAGAAGTTGAAAAAGCTTTTTTAGAAGCAAAGCCCGGAGATATTATCATCTGTCATATGAACCATCCGGAAAAAGAAACCGGCAAGGGGGTTATGAGAGTGCTACCAAAGCTCCTAGAAGAAGGCTTCAAGTTTGTCCAATTAAAAGACTATAAAGACGTGCTCAGATAATAACTCATTGATTCATTTTATTTTGAAACACACAATGGCTTAGTTCCAACGATATCAAAGTTTGAATCAACTGTGAGAAATGGTTCTGATTCCGTAACGGTGTAATCAAAGTTAGCGCTTTCATCGTCTGTAATATCTTCTACCCAATCCATGTAAACTTCCCGGTTTTCCTCACTGTCCCATATTTCATAAGGAATACTCGTTGCCGACGGACGCCCATCCATCGGATTTGCATCCTCTGTCTTTGAAATTTGAGAATATGAACTTTGGTTAGGTCCTTTATTTGTGGATGAAAAGATCGTTAAAATTCTATAACGAGCACAAGGATCCTTATCTGCATTATGATTCAACCAAAAGATAGCCGGACGATCTTCATCCCTAGGAGCATCTGACAGAGCTGCAATTGCTTGACTCTGTCTTGAGGATCTAAGGCGAGGAAGAGCTTCTTCCCACATTTTTCCCTGCTTTTCACAAGCGCCAAGATTTTTTGTTTTTATAATACAATTTCCAAAACGCTGAGCAGCCTTTCGAATTCCCTGTAAAGATTCGTAATCAAATAAAAATGCCAAAGGTGCCGTTTCTAAAACCTTTAAACTGGGCGTCGTTGTGTCTTTCTCAGACCACCACCACATTGCCTGAAAAAGCTGTTCCAATGCACTTGTGGCTCTCGTAACTAAGGTCTGCTTGGACATGTTTCCTTTTGGCTTTGGCGCTTCTCTTTTGGCCCTCTGAGAAGGAGCCCCCATCGCTGCCGTCAACTGAAATGTTGCTCTTTCCATACCTTGAACCAACCCGTTTCCTAATGCCATTATTTCAGGAGGGGCTACTTCCTCAAGGCGAACATATCCATCTGTCGGAGCAGGGGCCAAAGCTAAATTTTGTTGTTCACACCAATTCTTAGCCGCCCACCAACTCATGCCCAAATAAGTGACAGAAGTTGTATAACGCCCTACAGTTTTGGACTCACCTAAAGGACTACAAACTCCCTTATAGCTAACATTTGTCAGCTCTTTAAATTTATTTTTTGTTTTTGCATCAAAGCAATACTCGGGACCGGGAATAGAACAAAATTCATTGCGCAAACAATCCGAATTTGAAAGACATGTTTTAGCAGAAGCCAAAGTCGGAGATAAAAGAAATAAAACAGAAATACACGTATAACTTAAAAAAAACTTATTTTTCATAAATTCCCCCATGTTTAATATACCTACAATATGTTTTATTTACATTCTCGTCAAGAAAAAAGTTGCAATTTGTTTTTATATCTGATAAAATGAATCTTGCTTTGATCCTGATGACACAGGGGAGCATAAGGGAAGAACGGTCTTATGATGACTTATTAGAACCCTTCGGGCGCGCCCGTTACAGCGTGTTTAAGGGGGTTCATGCGACCCTGAAGCAAGGTGGCACAGCGGACGAAATCCGCCCTTGCACTTAACAAAAAGAAAGGATTAAATAAATGCAAACTTATAGAACAAAAATGTGCGGCGAATTGCGTGCTGCAAACGCCGGTGAAGCAGTAACATTGTCCGGATGGATACAAACCAAACGTGACCATGGAAACTTGTTGTTTGTGGACTTGCGCGACAATGATGGAATTACCCAGTGTGTGGTAGATACATCCAGTGCATGCTTTGAGACCTTGGAAAAGGCTCGGCCAGAAGCGGTTGTTCGTATTGAAGGAAAAGTTTTAACCAGAACATCCGAAACCGTCAATCCCAAAATGCCAACTGGCGAAATTGAAGTCAGCGTGGAAAAGGTGGATGTATTAAGCGAAGCTCAAGTATTGCCATTTTTAATTACATCAGATTCCGCCGACCTAAGCGAAGAACAACGCTTAACTTACCGTTTCTTGGATTTACGCCGGGCAAAACCGCATGCCAACATTTTAATGCGTAACCGTTTAAACAAATTTGTGCGTGACCGCATGTGGGAAATGGGCTTTACGGAATTTCAAACACCTATTTTGACATCCTCCAGCCCGGAGGGCGCTCGTGACTATTTGGTTCCAAGTCGTGTTCACAAAGGTGAATTTTATGCGTTACCACAATCTCCACAGCAATTTAAACAATTACTGATGGTGGCGGGTTTTGACCGCTATTTCCAATTGGCTCCATGCTTCCGTGATGAAGACAGCCGTGCCGATCGTTCTCCTGGAGAATTTTATCAAATCGACTGGGAAATGTCTTTTGTGACACAAGACGAAATTTTGGAAGTCGGCGAAAAGCTAATTACTTCTATTTTTAAAGAATTTGCTCCAACTGCAACGGTTAGCGAAGCGCCATTCCAGCGAATCCCGTTTGATGAAGCAATGCTGACATTTGGAACGGATAAACCAGACCTACGCAACCCACTACGTATTGTGGATGTCTCAGAGGTATTTGCTGGGTCTGAATTCGGTATTTTTGCTAACACAGTTGCTGATGGCGGTTTCGTTCGTGCTATTAAAGCACCAAAGACCGAAGAACGCCCACGCAGTTGGTTTGACAAACTAAATGCCTTTGCCGTTGAAAACGAAATGGGCGGACTGGGTTATATTGTTCGTGCTGCCGATGGTAATAAAGGACCAATTGCTAAGAAATTAGATGAAGCTCGTTTAGCCAAATTATTTGAATTAACTGGTTTAGAGCAGGGAGATAGCGTATTCTTTGTCTGTGGCAAAGGCGAAAAAGCCGCCTTGTTTGCCGGAAAAGTGCGTAATTTGCTAGGACATGAATTAGACTTATATGAAAAAAATGCTTACCGTTTCTGCTGGGTTATGGATTTCCCGTTCTACGAACAAGATCCAGAAACTGGCAAGCCAGTTTTCAACCACAATCCGTTTACTATGCCTCAAGGCGAAATGGAAGCATTAAACACCAAAAATCCGTTAGAAATCAAAGCATATCAATTTGATATGGTTGGAAACGGTTTGGAAATGCTATCTGGCGCTATTCGTAACCATAGACCGGACATTATGTATAAGGCATTCGAAATTGCCGGTTATGGTCCTGAGGTTGTAGAACGCAAGTTTGGTGGCATGCTGAATGCCTTCAAATATGGGGCGCCACCACACGGCGGTGCCGCGTTCGGTTTTGACCGCATTGTGATGATGTTGGAAAATGAGGAATATATCCGTGAGGTGATTGCTTTCCCGTTCAACCAACAAGCGCAAGATTTATTGATGCATGCGCCGTCTCCTGTGACAGAAACACAGCTGCGCGAAGTACACATCAAATTGCGTTAAAGCAAATAAGTACAAAAAGCTCCGCCCATGAATTTGGACGGAGTTTTTAATTGGATAAATTTAGAGCAGGGGATATAAAAAAAACAGGGGAAGCGAACTTCCCCTGAATTTTTGTGTTCTGGATTCGATTAGAATCCGAAGGTGACACCACCTTTGAAGATGGCAGTGCCGTTTCCTGCATAGGAAGCACCAGCATTCAACATCACACTGTCGTTGAGGTGATGGAAGGCACCCAAAGCAAATCCTGTTGTACCACGGTAATAACCTGTACCAACGGAAATTTGCGTATCGCCTGCAGAACGAGCATTTGGCACCAAACCGGACAAAGCGGCTAAGCTAGCAAAGCCGGACTTCATCTCATGGTGCATCTTATGCACGCGTCTGTCTAAGGCATCTACACGGCCTTCCACACGACCCAAGTTGCTGTCCAAAGCCATAACGGCGTCAGCAGTATTATCTGTATCAGCAGCATAATTACTGTCAACCAATTGGCTAAGATCACCAATAGAGTCAGCATTTGTCTTAACTTGATCATCCAAAGCGCTCAAGTTACCAGCAACATCTGCACCAGCTGTGATGTAATTACCATCAGAAGCCACTGTGATGTCTGTCATCAACTCATTAGCAGCAGCTGTTAAGTTTGTTGCTGTAAAGCCAGACAAAGTATCTCCACCAGCAATGCTACCATCAGCAACGGTGTATGTACCACCATTCAAAGCCGCAACGATGTTGCCCAAACCAGTGTCTTGGACATCATTCTTATCAGCATTGGCCTTAACTTGAGTATCCAAAGCAATCAAGTTAGCCCCAACACCAGTACCAGCTGTAATATAGTTATAAGTACCATCTGCAACTGTCATATCATCGACGATAGCCTTAGCTTGAGTATCCAAAGCGATCAAGTTAGATCCGACACCTGTACCAGCAGTAATGTAGCTATAAGTACCAGCTGCAACTGTCATATCATCAACGACGGTTTTAACTTGAGTATCCAAAGCTGTCAAGTTAGCCGCAACACTTGTTGTACTCGTTGCATAGTTCTGACTAGCAAAATCAGCCATACTACCAATTGCAGTATCCAAAGATGCAAGGTTTGTCTTCACATCATCAGCAGCCTTAATGTAGTTACCATTTGCTGCCACAGTGATTGCTGCATTAATGTCAGCAATATCAGACGCATTTTGAGCAATATCGTCTGCATTAGACTTAGTCTGTGCATCCAAAGCAATCAAGTTGCCCGCAACATCCGTACCATTAGCAATATAGTTGTTTGTACCGGTAACATTGACTAAGGTATAAACACCACCGGAAGTAATCAACTTCGTGCTATCAGCCGTAGCAGTTGTTGTAGCAACATCAGAAGCCAATTTTGCCAAAGTCACATTGCCATCAGCAATTTTGTCTGATGTCACAGAAGAATTAGCTAATTCAGTCGTACCAATACCACCGGCCAAAATCTTCAAACCATCTGTTGCATTAGCTTCAAATTGAGTAGCTTTATAATTAATATTGAGGAAGC
Organism: uncultured Alphaproteobacteria bacterium; assembly: GCA_905236245.1. Taxonomy (GTDB): domain Bacteria; phylum Pseudomonadota; class Alphaproteobacteria; order CAAHEQ01; family UBA3637; genus UBA3637. Next base: position 12,243 of record CAJOPC010000030.1, on the reverse strand, counting down.
CCTCACTGGTCACAGTCATTGTGTCACCAGTCTTAATGGACAATCCATTGGCGTCCACTTGCAAACCAGACTTGGTTGTTGTTGTATCTGCCAACTTAACGGACAAACCATCTGTTGTTTCCTGCAATGAAGCATCAGCCAACTTCAAGGCAATATTCGCAGCTGTCGCATCAGTACCAGCCGTGATAACCAAACCATTGCTGGTTGTAGCAGCATCTAAGAGGTTGTTTGACACAGCAGCAGCCAATTTATCACCGGTCACTGCACCATCTTTGATTTTAGCTGTTTCTACAGCATCAGCGGCCAATTGTGTAGCAGTCACACCACCATCTTTGATTTGTAAACCACTGGTGCCAACTTCTAATGTAGAATTATCAGCAACAACGGACAATCCGTCAGAACCTTTGGCTAAACCATTACCATTGATTTTAACTTCAATACCGTTTGAGGTTGTTTGTAATCCACCATCAGCATAAACATTGGCAGACACACCACCAGCAGCAACTGTGATTGAACTATCAGCAGCTTTTACAGCAACGCCAGAAGCACCAACTTCGACACCGTTACCAGCTTTGACTTCAACGGCATTACTGGTATTAATTTGAAGACCATTACCAGCATTCACAGAAATTGTTGCAGGATCACTTCCTGAAGCAGCTGCGACAGTGATACCACTACCACCATTAGCAGCAACCAAAGCGTCTTGCTTAGCATCCAAAGCATCACCCAAGCCATTGATTTTGCTTTGACTAATTGAGGCATCAGCGATGTTAGAATCGGTAATTGTACCAACCTTCACACCTCCAGAAGTCACACTAATCGTACTATCAGCGGCTTTTACAGCAACGCCTGAAGCACCAACTTCGATACCATTACCAGCCACAACTTCAACAGCTTTACTTGTACCATTGATACCAAGACCATTGCCAGCATTCACAGAAACTGTGCCAGAGGTATTGGTCAAACCATCACCGGAATCTTTAACTTTGTAATCAGTTGCGGTTTCATAGGCCATCGTACCTAAACCTGCAACTGCAACGTCCGCTCCATTAACTTTAATCGTACCATTATCGCTACCAGTTGCAACAGTAATATTCACAACCCCGTCAGTTTCCGTCAGAGCTGTTCCATTAACTTGTACCGTTTGAACTGCAGAATCAGCAAGTGTATATGTTGCAGCCAAACCTGTTGTTGTATTGTTTACTGCAGAAACAACACTATCTATATTTGCTGCAGCGGGGGACATAATACCTAAAATCTGATCAACACCCCAACCAGTAACTACACCATTATCACGGTCCCATGAGGGGTCAGCTGTATGTAAATTATCCATAAAAGCAGTTGTTGCTGTTATAGCACCTGCAAATGTGTCAGCAGCCTTAGCGCCTGTGGCGGCTACTGTAGAGGCAATAATCGCGGCAACCAATACGCCCCTATATAAGCGTGTGAGCTCGCGAATTGCTGTTTTTGAAAGTTTTAAGTTCATGTTTTTTCCTTTCTGTTATTTATTTTTTGCTTTTAGCCGGAGCAGGTTGTGCTGACTCTGGCGCTTTTGGGGTGGGTGTTGGCTCAACATGCGGTTGGCAAATGGCAAATGCCCGTTGAATAGCCACCGCTTCAGCTACATCCATGAATTCTAATACATTCGCGTCTTTACGCTTTTGTAATTCCTTCACGAACTGAGCGAACAAGCGCACCTGTTTTTTCGTCAAGCGATAATCAACAACATTACCAAAACAACCGCAATTGTTTTGACATGTTGCTTTAATATCTTGACGTGCTTTGAAGGTGCTGGAACTCCAACACCCCAAACCTATTAGTCCACAAACGACGATTGCACCTAAAATGATGCCCGCCTTTTTTGTGAAACGAATTTTAATATCCATATTATATTTCCTTATTTAGTTGAACTGCCAGAAGTCCATTCTGAAACATTCCATTCACTAATTTTCGAGAAAAATTCAATCTCTGCTCGACGATTCAACTCATAACACTTACTGGTTACGCACACGCGTTCAGCTTCGCCCTTAAAGTCTATGACAATACGATCGGCATCAATTCCGCGTGAAATAAAGTATTTTTTGATAGCCATAGCACGATTCTTAGAAAGTCTTAGGTTTTCATCCGGATGTCCCCGGGAATCGGTATGACCAGTCACTTTAATATGCTTTCTTGGCCAACGTGTTAATTTGTTGTATGTCCATTCAAGCGTTTCTTTTTGGTCGGATGCAATCACATCAGATCCTTCGGCAAAGTAAACCACCGGCTTACATCCCAATATCGTGTCGCCAGAACACACCGGAGCCCGCTTCGGTTCCGTTGCACATCCACCAATCAACAATGCTGAGATCAAAAAAATTGCTTTTGAATTCATTGTTACTCCTTGTAATAAAATTGCAACATAGTCAGCATATAGATGTATTTTAATAATGTCAACTCTTTTTTCTCAAAAAAAATTTTTATCCCCCCAATACAAAAAAATAAATTTTAAAATCAAATAGTTATTTTATTTTATTTTTTATAATTTAAAAATTCCCAACGAAAAAAATCAACCCTATATATGATATAGAGTAGGGGAAAAACAAAAAATATTAAAAAAGTCTTGACAAATTGTAAACAATCGGTTAAAATATACTCATCCTGCGAAGAAGCAGGACCAGATGTTTGTGTCATTTAGTCTCCCTATATCAACAGACATCTGCAGCGGTTGACGAGATTACCTCCCCCTTTTTTCTCTCGCAACTGCGAACCCCCGCCACGATGAGCGGGGGTTTTTTTATTACTCTATATTATATATATTATGCTTTATGCTTGCGTCTTTGGTTCGTTTTCACCAAATACACAATTCGTCATTGCATATTCCGCAGCTTCCGCCATTGTAAAGGCATCACCTTGAATATTTGACACATTAACAATGTCACGTTTTGCCTGATCAATCAAGGGCAGGGCAGCTTTCGGCGCCGTCATTGCCAACTCGACAATCGGCGTCTTCAAAGACTTTTGGTTCTCGGCCTTTGCCTTACGAATCAAATCAACCACATTCAACACTGTATTATATAAAGCGGTATCTGTGGACACAGTCAAATCTTCAGGTTGCGGAAAATGCCGTACGTGAATAGACTTTTCATCGGCACCCCATGGACGAGATTGCCAAATTTCCTCTGTTGTAAACACCAAAAATGGAGCGAACAATTGCAACAAGGTATCTAATGTCAACTGCAAACTGGCCAACGCAGACTTATCTGCCTCATACGCACGCCCCTTTACAATTTCCAAATAATTGTCACAGAAATTCCAGAATGTCTTTTCTGTCATTTCCAAAGCAAACGCATAGTCATCCTCTTTGAAGGAACGGTTTGCCGTTTCAATCGTTTCCTTTAACTGTGCCAACCATGACTTGTCTAACGGATTTGTGATATCAGATTGGGAGAGGGCATTGGTAACCCCGGCCTTTTCCAAAATCATAAACACAAACTTGGAAGCATTAAACAACTTCATGGTCAACTTACGACCTTGCTCCATCACTTGTTCTTCAAACAAGGCATCAATACCAATTTTAGCACGACCGGCCCAATAACGCACCGCATCAGAAGAATGTTTTTCCAACAGATTCATTGGGGTCACCACGTTTCCTTTAGACTTAGACATTTTCTTACGATCCGGGTCCAACACGAAACCGCTGATAAGTGCTTGTTTCCATGGAATTTCTTTGTCATGGAACCATGCTTTTGCGATTGTATAGAATGCCCATGTCCGAATGATGTCATGTGCTTGTGGACGCATATCAAACGGCAAACCCAATCCTTGGCCTTTCTCGGTTGCCATCGCAATCTGAGGTGTCACAGAACTGGTCGCCCAAGTATCCATCACATCTGGATCTCCGGCAAAGCCACCTGGCACACCACGTTGATCCGCTGTATAACCAGCCGGAACATCACTCATCGGATCTACCGGCAAAGAATTCTTATCGGCATAAATCGGATTTTCGTAATCAATAGTCCCATTATCCTTGATCGGATACCAAACTGGGAACGGCACACCGAAATAGCGTTGGCGTGAAATACACCAATCTTGATTTAAGCCATTAACCCATGCTTCATAACGCGATTGCATGTGGGCCGGCGTCCATTTAATTTTACGACCTTGAGCCAACAAGTCGGCTTTATGCGGCAACAAACTGATAAACCATTGACGAGACGAGACAAATTCCAACGGATGGGATCCTTTTTCATAGAATTTCACTGGGTGACGAATTGGTTTTGGTTCGGCCAATAAATCACCACTTTCGCGCAACATTGCCACAACTTTTTCTCTGGCAGCTGGCATTTTAAGACCAATCATTTGATCATAAGCAGCCTTTGCCTTTTCCGGATTCATACTGGTAAAGGGGGCCACGCCATATTCTTGATCAATAATACGACCATCCAAACCAACAATTTGTTTAATGGGTAAACCTGACTTTTTCCACCAAGCAACGTCATCCGCGTCACCAAAAGTACAAACCATCAAAATACCTGTTCCTTTATCCATAACGGCATGTTCGGACGCCAAAATAGGCACTTCAATATCGAACACGGGAACGATGGCTGTTTTACCAAAGTATGGCTTATAACGCTCATCTTCCGGATTGGCCACAACAGCGATACAGGCCGGCAAAAATTCCGGACGTGTTGTTGCAATAGTTAAATATTCATCAGAATCCTTAATCTTGAATTTTAAATCGTGGAAGAAACTATCCATTTCACGATCTTCAATCTCGGCCTGAGCAATAGCGCAACCAAAATCCACATCCCACATAGTCGGCGCTTCAATAGATTTAACTAATCCTTTTTCTGCTAAATCCAGGAAGGACGCCTGACTCACTGCACGAGCACTCTTACCAATAGTGGAATATGTAATATCCCAATCATAAGAATGGCCAATACGATGGAAAATATTATAGAAAGCCTTTTCATCCACCTTAATTAATTCTTCACAAGCCTCAATAAAATTATCACGAGATACCTCTTGACGAGGGCGCTCATCCTTTTCAATATGTTGCGGTTTGAAATTCGGATCATAGGGGATTGCCGGATTACAAGCGATATTAAAATAGTTTTGAACACGACGTTCTGTTGGTAAACCATTGTCATCCCATCCGATTGGATAGAAAATGGACTTACCCATCATGCGTTGATAACGAACCATAATTTCAGCTTGAGTATAAGACATGATATGGCCAATATGCAAAGAACCAGATACGGTGGGAGGAGGAGTGTCTACTACAAAAGTGTTTTCACGGGAAGCTGTTTTATCATAGGCGTATACCTTATTATCTTCCCAAAATTGAATACATTTATTTTCAATTTCAGCAGCGTTTAGGCGCTGATCCAACCCTTTTGTTTCTTTATATTTAGACATTTTTTCCTCGTTTGTTAAAAATTAAACGGAGCCATTTTAGCCTATTTTTATATAGAAATCAAGAGATATTTCCGTCCAATACCTTTTATTTTGAATACCCATAATACAACAGGAAAGCAATATAATAAAAACCCTGAGACAAGCTCAGGGATTTTATCGCATAATTATGGAGTTAAAAGCGGGCCATTCTTTAAAGCGCTTAGCACATTTGGATTAATTTTCAATGTCTTAAGGGCATTACTGTATGCTATTTCGGCCATCTCATTACCACCTTTAACCGCACGACAGGTCATACAATCTTCAGGTCTATCACAATACTCAAATTTTCTTAAAACATCTGGGATATCCGGCTGAATACGCCTTGCAAAATTTTGAGCCACATCAGCATATTGTTGCAACGCTTCCTTTTCTTTACGTGTATGATTCAGCTCTCGCGCCTGATAAGTTAAGGCCGCACCAGCCGCCAAAGCACACAAAAGAACAACCGTTCCTTCCAACATTTTAGAATCTGTGTTATTTTTTTGAATAGATGACATAAAAATTCCTTTCATTTTTTCAGTGCGAAATATTGTATATTAAAAGGAGTTTCTTGTCAAGCTATTTCCGACCAAACATCTTTTCAATATCATCCAATTTCAAAGTGATGTAGGTGGGCCGACCATGGATACATTGTCCGGAGGTACCACATGATTCCATTTGGCGTAAAAGAGCATTCATTTCGTCAATGGTAAGAACGCGGCCAGCGCGCACAGAGCCGTGACAAGCCATCCGCGCACAGATGTCTTTCATTTTATCTTTTAATAATATAGTATCGTCAAAAGTCTTTAAGGTGTCCACCAAATCCTGGACCGTCTTTTTAATATCCGTCTTATCTAATAGAGCAGGAAGCTCCCGAACGGCCACACAATCAGAACCAAAAGCTTCGATAATCCAGCCCAGCTCTTTTAATTCTTCCGAACGGGCTGAAATCAAACTAACTTCCTCTGGTTTCAAATCAATGATTTCCGGGACCAGCAATAATTGTGTTTGTGGTTTGTCTCCAAAATTTTGCATCATCTTTTCATAGGTCAAACGTTCATGGGCCGCATGTTGATCTACAATTAAAATTGCATCCTCGGCTTGCGACACAATATATGTCTTATGAATTTGAGCTTTTGCAAAGCCTAATGGAGGCAATTTTTGTTCCACAACGGGCTCCAGTAGCGACTTTTCCGATTTGACGCTATAACTATCTGATAAATTTAAAGATTCTTGTTTTTGAACAGTTTTATAAAAATTATAATTTGGCCATGGCGCACTATAGCTATGTTTTTGAGGCGCTACATACGATGGAGTTTGTTCAACACTTCCCAAGGAACCAATATTCAATATTGTGGCAGTCTTTTGCCCATTTTCGGCCAAAACATTCCGAATACTGGCAACTAAAAGACCGCGAATTTTGCCCGCATCCGAAAAACGCACTTCAGTTTTAGCCGGCGACACATTAACATCCACTTGGTCGCATGGGACAGAGAGGAAAAGTGCCAATACCGGATAGCCATCCGAACCATGGCCCATTAGACCTTGATAAGCGCCACGAATAGCCCCCAATAACACTTTATCTTTAACACTACGACCATTGACATAAAGGTATTGATCCGAACTAGTGGCTCGCGTATAAGTCGGCAAACCGACAAAACCAGCCAATTTAATACCATCATATTCCGTTTGAATTGGCAAAGCATTATCTTTAAACTCATGGCCAATAACCATAGCAACACGATCAAACAAACTGTCTGTTGCAGGATAAGAAAGCAACTTTTTGTTTTCATTCTCTAAAGAAAAGGAAATATTTGGATAACACATAGCCAATCTATCCACAATTTCCCGAACGGCCAATTGCTCACTTTGTTCTGACTTTAAAAATTTCAATCGGGCAGGGGTTGCATAAAATAAATCTCGAACTTCCACGGCGGTCCCATAGGTTGCGGGCGCTGGCACCGGATCCTTTTTATGACCACCTTCTACTTCAATCATCCAGCCACTTGTCGTTTCCTGGGGGCGGGAAACAATCTTCATTTTTGCCACAGACGCTATGGATGGCAGAGCTTCACCTCGGAACCCTAAAAAAGTAATATTGACAAGGTTATCATCGGGTAGCTTACTGGTCGCATGACGTTCCACCGCCAACGCAAGCTCATCCTTTGTCATACCTTTACCATTATCTATAACAGAGAAATAAGATTTACCGCCTTGTTCAATTCGAATATCAATCCGATTTGCTCCCGCGTCAATAGAATTTTCAATCAGTTCCTTAATAGCACTTGCAGGACGCTCCACCACTTCACCAGCAGCAATTTGATTGATAAGTGTTTGTGGCAATAATCTTAACATGAATAACCTCTTGTGTCATTGTATCCTAAAAAAATGGAAAATGCAAGACGGATTCTTAGCAGCTCTATGATAGCTGCCGATTTTTCTTAGATGAAAAAGAAAGATGTGTTTTCTTATTACTATAAAAAATGCCTACAAAAATAATTATAGCACCAACCAAATGGATCAAACGAATTTTTTCGGAAAGGATCAACCAACTTTCAATCGTCGAAAAAATCGGCATTAAGTAGTAAGTCATACCTATTTTAACAGGATTTCCTTTTTCCACTGCATGATTCCAACACAAATAGGCAATCAACGAATTAAATATCCCCAATCCAAGCATAATCCAAATAATTATCGGCGTAAAATTTGTTTTTAAATTTAAAGGGTTATGAATTGTATCCCAAACAAACATTGGCAAACAAAATACCGCCCCTAAAACCAGGCAGCAAACCAATAATGGCAAATGGGGTAGGGAGGCCGGTTTATTGGCAATCTGAAAACTATAATATCCAAAAGTAATAGCCGTCATAAACATCCACCAGTCTCCCGGTAAAATTCCCATTTGCATGGAACCAGAGTGTCCATTCAAAACAATTAAGGCAACACCAAATAAAGTTATTAAAAGGCCATAAACTTGCTGTTTATACAACCTGACATGCTTTAATCCCCACGAAAACAAAATCAAGAACAAAGGCCCCGTTGCCCCAATTAATGAAAGGGCAATGGGCTTAACCGTATATGCGGCATAATAAACACAAGTATTGCTAACAGTTATCCCCCAAAATGAAGTCCAAGCAAGCCATGCCTTATGACGCAAAATTGTTTCCTTATACTTTTTTAATATATTGAAAGTAAAAGGCAAAATAATGATTGAAGGAATAAACCATCTCAGTCCGGCAATTTGCCAAGGGGTTAAATTTCCGACCAATACATCGGCAACGATGACATTAAAGCTCCAACAAAACACCGCCAAAATGGATAATACATATTCCTTCATAACATCCCCTTCACAATAGATAAGATAAAATCCGTATTCCGCAATAAAATGCAAACTTTTTTCTTGACATTACTTGGGTATTAGAGTAAAAAAGAGGCATTGTTTAAACAAAAGGAGATGCTATGCACACAGAATCCACCGGACAATGTTCTAATCATCTGATTTATAAAGCTATTTTTGTATTTTCTCTGGCAATTTTGGTTGCATCTTCTGCATATGCCTTTGGTGGTGGTGGTAAAAGTCGCAAATCTTCCGTTTATCGTGGCACAGGCGTTGATTCCATCGGCGTGCATATTGGCGGAAATGGTGGTGGAAAAAATATTGAAAATTCCATTACTCGATTTGAGTGCGAAGAACAAAGAAAGTTTTGGTGCCATATTTCAGGAACTTGTGTAGCGGACGAAACTGCTTGTTTTGCCGAATGTCCAGCGGACAGGCTTTGTGGCTCAGGCGCCAATCAAGTTTGTTGTGGCACAGGTAATATCTGTGTAGACAATAGCTATTGCTGTGCTTACGACGAAGAGGAAGATGTTGTTGACAACACACTTTGTTGTGATGTTGGATCTGTTGGTTATAATGCAAGCCAAGGAGAATGTTGTCCCACTGGCACATGGTTGTCGAGTGCAGAATACGCCGGTTCAAGTTCTGGATCTGGCTCCGGTTATATCCAAGCGCAATGTTGCCCGAACGATTCAGAGGGATTGGCCGCTGCAGACGGACGTTGTTGTGAAGCGGATGAAGCTTTGCTAGGCAATTATTGGTGTTGTCCAAAGGGGACAACCGAATTTTCTATGTCAACCGGCTGTTGTACACCAGATCGCGTTAAAGAATATTTTGATGATGTAGTTGCTTGCTGTGATGCAGGAACAACACCATATTGTGCCCAACGTGACATGGATGGAAAATGTATCAGTACCGGTTGTTGTGATGGAGAAATAACAGAAGGTGTTGGTTATAATGGAGCAGATGTATGCTGTCAAACAGGAGATAAAGGATACTGCTATGGTCGAAATAATGATGCCAGCTGTTACGGAAGCGGTTGTTGCATCCCTGAGCACCTTACAGAATTTGATGGAACTGGTGTTTGTTGTTCAGAAGGAACTACACCATATTGTTATCAACGCAATGCCGATGGCGTCTGCCAATATACAAATTGTTGTTATACCCAATACGGCAACACAATGACTGACTTTGATAATGTGACAGCATGTTGCAGTTCTTATAGCGCGCCTTATTGCATGCTTTACAATCGTGAAGGGAAATGCACCCGAGCGGAGTGTTCTAATCATGGAAGTACTTGTACACCTACCTGTATAAATGAATATGAAAATGGTGTATGTCAAGCGAGCGCGTGTTGTCCAGCAAACAGCGTTGGTTACTGTTCATATCGTGATGAGGATGGCAATTGCACATCTACCAGTTGTTGCCCTCAAGACCAAAATATTCTTTGTGCCAACGAAGATGAAAATGGTGTGTGTCTGATGGCTGCTTGTTGTAACAAAGGATATACTCTTTATTGCAATTATCGTGATCGCGGCCGTTGTGGTGCGCCTGGTTGCTGTGATGGCACGGTATATGAAAACATGGGAAATTCCAGCGGAGGAGACTTGTGTTGCCACAAGGGAGAAGCTGCATATTGCAGTCGACGCGATATTGATGGTAATTGTACAGAATATAGATGTGGTCCCGAAAATTGTAATATTTCCTGTACTGAAGAATATGAAAATGGAGTATGTGAAAGAAGTATGTGTTGTGAGCAAGGTTCAACTGCTTATTGCGCCAATCGTTTTAGTTACGGATGCGTATATGATTGTTGTAACGGGACTGTATATAAAGGGAAAGGGCGCGACGGGGCAGATGTATGCTGTCCGACGGGGCAGACACCATACTGCACCCAACGCGACCAAAATGGCAATTGCATGTATACAAGTTGCTGTGCCGGCACCGTGACAAGCAACCTAGTTATCGACGGACCAGACATATGTTTCTCTGAAAACTTTACAGGATGTAAAACAAATGAGGATTGCAATCAATTTGGTGATAACAATTATTGCAGTTTGTCCGCTGATTATGTTGGTGGAGCCACTTCACCAACGATGGGCTCTTGCAAACAGATTGGAGATTATATAGATTCCAATGAAGAAGATCGCATTACATCTTTATTAGGTGTTGTTAGGAGAAGTATTAATAATAATATGGCATCCTGGTGGGCAGCCATGAACTGGTGTTCTGCGCAAAATATGCGGGCAATTACTGTGAATGAATTAGATTGTTACGCTGACACTTATCGTTTTGGGAATCAAAGTCAAGGGAATTGTTGTGCTTATGGATATTCGTGCGGGGACTGGAGAAATTACTGGAATGAGAACGTAATGGATAGTGAGCACGAAGCTGAATACAGCCCTGTTATTGTTGCATTAAGAGAATTTGGAGTTATATATTCTTGGACAGGAAATACTTTAGGCAATGGTCGTGCAAATGCAATACTAATGGATTATTATTCCCACATAATGAACACTCTGAATGAATATCCTGGATATCCAGTTCTATGTGTTCCAAATGATTAAATATTTTATTTTTATTTAACAAATGACTATAATCCATATTATGCTCTTTGTATACCGAATACAAACAATTAAAGCTGTTTGATAAACAAATTAATAACCTCCCTCGAACGTTACGTGTCGGGGGATATTTTTTATTAACCAAATACAACTAATAAGTTTATTTTTAATAATTTTACATTTTTCACTTGATTTTTAAATTCATATGCTTTAGTATAGAATCAAACGATTCAAAAAGGAGTATTTAAATGACAAAAGCAAGTGTGCCCATTAAAGCAAAAAAGATGCAATCCATAGACAAACACGCCATAGTGGAGTACCTTTTCCCTGAACTAGAAAACATCAAAGCGTTGTTAGAAGGTTTACATCTTGTGCGCAGTTTGCAAGCGCTTATATTCCTGCAAAAAATCACGAAAGATGAACTGGAAAAATTCCGATTTTAGCCGTAGCGCGTCGTAGCAAATAAAAAATTTTCAAATCAAATAATCTAATTACTGGCAGACTAGAATTCTGTTTCACAATTTAGCATACCTAAATAAGATTATTTTTTGTTATAACTTCTTACTTTTTCTCTGCGGGCTTTTACAATATCTTGTCTGTCCATAAAGTAATTTTCCAAAAACAGATACAAATCAGCCAATTCACCATTTAATTTCTGGGACAATAAATTGAAATCTTTCTTTTTAGCACCATTTGTCGCTTTCAAGATTCTCTGTTGATCTGTCAAAATCTGGATTTCACGGCAATGATCTAAAATTGCATACATATTGAAATTTTCTGGGAAGGGAAATAAATTTTCACGCATTTGTCTCTCCTTTATTGCATGAAACAAAAATACTGGCGGAGAGAGAGGGATTCGAACCCTCGGTGGGGGAACCCCCACGCCGGTTTTCAAGACCGGTGCCTTAAACCACTCGACCATCT
>CAJOPC010000029.1 GCA_905236245.1 uncultured Alphaproteobacteria bacterium | reverse complement strand
CCAAATCCCATTTCAGCTTTTTTGCCCGTTTGCGGCAGCATAAAAATCTGCGCCTCGTGTTTAAGGGCAATTAAATCTTTTAACAACAGCTGTGTTGGATGATGGGCTTTGGACATCGCGCCTCCTTAAGGCATCGGCACCCGTTCAATGAGCATATCTAAAACCGTGTCTGCTGAAATATGCTCTGATTTTGCATCAAAGGACAAGATAATACGATGACGCAAAACATCACGAATTAAATCGGACACATCGGATGGCATCACGGCTTCATGACCATTTAACCAAGCATTTGCCCGTGCACACACATCCAAGGCAATCGTTCCGCGCGGGCTTGCTCCATAGCGTAGCAAACGAGCAATTTCTTTGTCGTAACGCTCTGGTTCGCGTGTCGCCATAATAAATTGAACAATGTATTCTTCCAATTCCGGAGCCATCGGCAAGTTTAAAATTTCTTGACGAGCGCTCAAAACTTGAGCCTCTTTTATTTTTTTAAATGGAGGCGGATTAATCTTTTTTTCTTCATTTTGAGCCAATTTTAAAATTTGACGTTCCGATTCGATATCTGGGTGATGAATAATCACATACATCAAGAAACGATCCAATTGCGCTTCCGGTAGGTGATAAGTTCCTTCGTTTTCAATCGGGTTTTGTGTCGCCATCACAGTAAACAGTTCCGGCAGCTTGTAAGTTGTATTTCCAACGGTTACTTGACGTTCTCCCATGGCTTCCAATAAAGCGGATTGCACTTTCGCGGGGGCGCGGTTGATTTCATCAGCCAAAATCAAACTGTTGAAAATAGGACCGCGTTGAAAATAAAAAGAACCGTTTTCTGGACGATAAACATCGCTTCCTGTCACATCAGAAGGCAATAAATCCGGAGTAAATTGAATACGGTGGGCCTGAGCATCAACGGCCGAAGACAATACTTTAACGGCTTTTGTCTTTGCAAGGCCAGGGGCGCCTTCAACCAATAGGTGCCCGTCACATAAGACAGCTAATAATAACCGATCTACCAAAATTTCTTGTCCGATAATTTGGCTATTCATATAAGTGCGTAATGATTGAAAAGTATCTTGTAATTGTGTCATTTGATTCCTTGTTGTTTAAAATTCCCTAAATCTATAAAATTAATATAACTCTTTTCGGACAAAAATCAAATAAAAAATTGATAAAAAAACAGCCCTCGAAAGGGCTGTCTTAAAAAATACGAAGTAGATCTTACTTGCTTTTCTTCTTCGGCGCAGCTTTTTTAGCAGCTTTTTTTGGAGCGGCTTTCTTAGCAGCTTTCTTTGGAGCAGCCTTTTTGGCGGCCTTTGGAGCGGCTTTTTTAACAGCTTTCTTCGGAGCAGCCTTTTTGACGGCTTTCTTTGGAGCAGCTTTCTTGGCAGCTTTTGGGGCAGCTTTCTTGACGGCTTTCTTTGGAGCAACCTTTTTCACAGCTTTTGGAGCTGCTTTTGCAACGACTTTAACTGCTGGTTTTGCAGAGGCTTTTTTCGCTGCTGGTGCTTTTTTCGCCGGAGCTTTTTTAACAGGATCTTTTGGCGCCGCCACTTTTGCAGCAGGTTTTGCTTTCGCTTTTACCGCTTTCTTTTTGGGGGCTTTTTTCACCGCAAACAATTGTTCGCAAGCTTTGATCCAGCATTCCTTGTCCTTACCCTCGGGACAACCCGCTTGTTGCCAAATATAATAGGCCGCAACACGGATATTTTCTTCATTGATTTCATGTGTCATTTGTAATACTCCTTTACCTCAACAATTTGAATATAAGCGAAAAAAAAATCTTTTGCAACACTTTTTTTAAAAAATTTTACTTTTGTTTCATTTCCTGACATTTTTGTGTTAAAAACGGGATGAGTTGTTTCATAGGCAAAGCCCTAGAAAACCAATAACCTTGGCCATAATCGCAGCCATTTTCTTTGAGCCAAGTTTGTTGTTCTGTTGTTTCAATCCCCTCCGCTAAAACAGGAGATCCTAGATCGTGTCCTAATTGAATGATAGATGCAACGACAGATTGATTCTTGGGATCGTCAAATAATGTGCGTGTAAATTCCAAATCAATTTTGAGTTTGCTTATATTTAAGCGTTTTAAGCGTGCATATGAAGAATAGCCTGAGCCGAAATCATCCATGGAAACAGGTATTTTCATCTTTGCAATTTCATCTAAAACCCCGTTAGATAATAGCTCATCTGTTAATTCTTGCGATTCGGTCAATTCGCATTCTAAACGGCTAGCATCCAAATGATTGGCTTCTAGCGCTTTTTTGATGATGTCCACTAAATCATTTTCCTGCAGTTGGCAGATAGAAAGATTAACCGCTACAAATAAATCAGGTTGAATCTCTAATAATTTAGTTAAATCAGATAATGTTTGGTTAAATAAAAACTTTGTGAATTTATGTATAACGCCGGATTGTTCCAAAATAGGGATGAAATCCATGGGCGGGACAAAACCGCGAGATGGACTTTCCCAGCGCATGAGGGCTTCCACGCCAATAACACGATTCGTTTTCAGATCCCATTCTGGTTGATAATAAAAAGTGAATTCGTTATTTTTTAACGCCGTAGATAATTCTTCTGCGGTAATTGCTTTTTGTTTTGGACTTAAAAATTTTTTCAAAAATGACATGATCCACTCCTTCTACATTCTCACTGTAATAAATTTTTTTGAAAAAATCATCTATTTTTTTGAAAAAAAGTATACTTTTTGTGTTTTTTAGACTATACTCTTACTATTCAAATGGAAAAAAGATGTAGAGAGAAAAGGATAGAAAAGATGACTCAGAAACCAATAGTATTATGTGTTTTGGATGGTTGGGGATATAACCCTAAAAAAGAAAATAGCGCAATTGAAATGGGAAATACGCCGGTGTGGCATGGGTTGGTGGAAAAATGGCCACATACAATGTTGAAAACATCTGGCACAGATGTGGGGTTGCCCGATGGACAGATGGGTAATTCCGAAGTTGGACATATGAATTTAGGGGCTGGACGTGTTGTTTATCAAGATTTACCGCGTATTGATAATGCGATTCAAAATCATGAATTAGAAAATAATTCAGTTTTATTGAATCTGATTCAAAAATTAAAAGAATCAAATGGAACTTGCCATATCATGGGCTTGATGGGGCCTGGTGGTGTGCATGCAATGCAACGCCATATGCTGGCAATTGTACAAATTTTAGATAAAAATGGTATTGATGTGAAAGTTCATGGATTTTTAGATGGTCGTGATACGCCGCCAGATTCTGCCAAGGACTTTGTGGCTGAATTTGAACGAGATATTGCTGGGTTATCACATGTTAAAATTGCAACGATGGGTGGACGTTATTATGGTATGGATCGCGACAATCGTTGGGAACGCGTCACAAAAGCATATGAGGCTATTATCAATGCTGAGGGACAACGTTTTTCGAGTGCAGATGAAGCAATTGCGGCGAGTTATGCAGCCCAAGTTTTTGATGAATTTGTGGTGCCTTGCGTTATTGGAGATTATCAAGGCGTCAAAGATGGTGATGCTATTTTGATGACAAATTATCGTACAGATAGAGCCCGCGAAATCACGCGTATGATGTTGCAGCCGGATTTTGATTTGGCGCCGCGTTCTCGTGTTGTTAAATTCGCAGATGCTGTAGCAATGACGGAATATTCAAAAGATCATACACAATGGATGCATATTTTATTCCCTCCAGAAAAAATGCAAAATATTTTGGGCCAAGTAATTGCTGATAGAGGATTAAAACAATTGCGAATCGCAGAAACGGAAAAATATGCTCATGTGACTTTCTTTTTTAATGGGGGACAAGAAACGGTATTTCCTGGAGAAGAGCGTATCTTGGTGCCAAGTCCAAAGGTTGCTACTTATGACCTGCAACCGGAAATGTCAGCTATAGAGGTGACAGATAAATTGGTGGAAGCGATTAATTCTGATAAGTTTGATGTCATTATCGTAAATTATGCCAATGGTGATATGGTGGGGCATACGGGTATTATGTCGGCAGCAATCAAGGCTGTGGAAACGGTGGATGTATGTGTTGGTCGCTTAGTAAAAGCCGTTACTGATAAGGGTGGCGCATTATTTATTACCGCCGATCATGGTAATGCGGAAGATATGGTTTATGATGATGGATCGCCAAAAACTTCTCATACATGCACGCCGGTAAAAGCTGTCTTGGTCAATGGCAACGGTGTCACCGGTTTAAAGGAAGGTCGTTTGGCCGATGTGGCGCCGACATTGCTTGATTTAATGGGTATTGAAAAACCGGAAGAGATGACTGGAAATTCTTTGATTGAAAGGTAAGTTGTGTTTAAGAAAGTCATTTTAGTTATGTTATTAGGTATGGGGGCAACCGTGATGGCGGCTCCAAGCGCTAATGATTTAGCTAAAATTGAAGAACAAATTAAACAGGAAAAAAAGGTTCAAGCGGAATCTCAGCGCAAGTCTCAGGCTTTGTCAAAAGAAGTGCAAAGCGTTCAAAAAGAAATGGTGTCATTGGCTAATACGGTGCGCAAGCATGAAAATCAATTGTCATTATTAGAGCAAAAGAAAAAAGAGTTAGAGAAAAAACAGACAGAGTTGGAAGGTCGGCTTTCTTTGACAACAAATCAGCTTGCTCAAATTATGAAAGGTATGCAAACATTGGCTTTGCGTCCCAGTGAGATTTTAATTGTTCAATCCAAAACGCCTATTGAATTTTTGCGTTCTAAATTGTTGATGCAATATAGTTTCCCTATTGTTGGCGGCGTAAAAAAACAAACGCAGGAAGATTTATCGCAATTGAGTCAAGTCAAACAAGATTTACAAAACAAAATAAAGGCGATTAAGACAACAAAAGCGGAGTTGTCTGATAAGAATGTCAAAATGGAAAAGTTGGCTAAGCAAAAAAAGGTTTTACAGGCTCATTATGCGTCCTCCTATGAACAATCTAAAGCAAAAGCAGAAAAACTGGCCAAAGAAGCAAAGGATTTGAAAGAGTTGTTGAGCAATTTGGAAAAAGAAAAACAAAAGAAGCAGATGGCAGCAACAGTGACTCAAAAAGCAGGCACGGGCGCATTTGCTCGGGCAAAAGGAGCCTTGTCTTTGCCTGCTCAAGGGAAAATCACTCAACAATTTGGTGAAATCACAGGCGCCAGCCAATCTCACGCAAAGGGTATTATTGTAAGTACAAGACGTGGTGGGCAAGTGGTTGCTCCGTTTGACGGAACAGTTTTGTTTGCTGGGCCTTTTCAAAATTATGGACAGTTGGTTATTATTGATCACGGAGATAATTACTTGACTGTTTTAGCAGGAATGAATACACTAAGTACAAGTGCGGGTAGTCAATTGTTGACAGGTGAGCCCATTGGATATATGAGTGACAGCTATACAAGCTTATATATTGAAATAAGGCAAAATGGTCAAGCAATAGATCCTCGTCCATGGTTTATTTAAATAGGAGAAAAAGATGAAAAAATTGTTGGTAGCTTTTTTAATGATGAGCGTTGTTCCTGTTTGGGCTGATGCGCCGGCTGAAAAACCTGCGGAAAACGAAGATGTTTATGTATTGATGGAGCTGTTGGGATCATCATTGAAATTGATTAAGGAAGATTATGTTGAAGATGTTTCTTATAAAACAATGGTGGAAAAAGCTTTAAATGGTGTTTTGACCGCACAAGATCCTCACTCCGGTTTCTTGAACAAAGAAGAAATGGATGATATGCATACCCAAACCAAAGGCGAATTTGGTGGTGTTGGTATGGAAGTTTCTAGTGAAAATAATTTTGTGCGCGTTGTGTCTCCTATTGATGATACGCCGGCTTTCCGCGCGGGGATTCAAGCCGGTGACTATATTACACACATTGATGGCACATCTGTAGTTGGGTTGTCTTTGAACGAAGCGGTGAAGCGTTTGCGTGGTGAGCCAAAGACAAAAGTAAAAGTTAAAATTTCCAGAAAAAATAAGGAGCCATTTGAAATTACTTTGGTGCGTGATATCATCAAAGTGGATCCTGTGAAATTCGAAGCCAAAGGTGATATCGGCTATATTCGGTTGTTGACCTTTAGTGAAAGAACAACGCCAGAGTTGCACAAGGCGATTCGTTCTTTAACAGAATCTATCGGTGAAGATAAAATCAAAGGTTTCGTGTTGGACATTCGAAATAATCCTGGTGGATTGTTGGATCAAGCCGTCGGTGTTGCCGACACATTTTTGTCCCAAGGAGAGATTGTTTCAACTCGTTCCAAAAAGGCCGAAGATACTTTAAGATTTTCCGCAAAAACAGGCGACATGACTCATGGTTTGCCGCTGGTTGTGATGATCAATGAAGGTTCCGCATCTGCTTCTGAAATTGTTGCCGGTGCATTACAAGACCATAAACGGGCCGTTATTGTTGGATTAAAATCCTTTGGTAAAGGCTCGGTGCAAACGATTCGTGAAATTCCGGGATTTGGCGCAATTAAAATCACAACTGCACGCTACTTTACGCCTTCGGGAAATTCGATTCAGGCAAAAGGTATTGTGCCGGATGTAGAAATTCCACGCGCAGAGTTAAAAGAGTTGCCGAAAATTACCGGATGGGCAGAAGGAGATTTAGACGGTGCTTTGTCTTCTGAGGTTGGTAAAAAAGCCAAAGATACGCCGCAAGATCCAAATAATGCAGAAGAAAAGCCCTCTGAAGAAAAAGAAGATTATCAATTAAACAGAGCATTGGATATTTTAAAGGCAATGGCTGTTTTTTCGGAGCAAAAGGAAGTTGTTTCCAATGGAGAAAAATGAGCCACATTATCGTGCCTCAATAGGCTTTATGATGATCGATTCCAGAAAGAAAGTTTTTCTGGGACGGCGTTGTTGGCCTAAAGATTCGCCTTATCGTTATCAGATGCCTCAAGGTGGTATTGAGCCAGGTGAAACGCCGGAAGAGGCTTTGTGGCGAGAGATGTTCGAAGAAATTGGCCTTACCAAGCAAAATGTTCAATTGCTTGCCGAATCAAAGGAATGGTTGACATATGATTTGCCACAGCGGATGCGTACTTCTATCGACGGTAATAAACAAAAATGGTTTTTGCTGTATTTTAGTGGTAAACAAGAAGATTTAAAATTCGACAACGAACGGCGTCCGGAATTTTGTGGGGCCAGATGGGTACCACCGAAAAAAGTTCCATATCTCGTCATCCCCTTTAAAAAGAGCGTTTATCGCCGTGTTTTAGAGGAATTTAAGCCGATTATTGATGCTTTTGAAGTGCCTACTTCGTCACAACAACCATAGCTTCACGCAAAACACGATTGTCCCCGATTGTATAGCCGGTTTGTAATTCTTCTATAATTGTGCCGGCCGGTTTTGACGGATCTTCAACTTGTTGAATAACTTGATGTTTGTCGGGATTGAAAACATGCCCGGCATCTTGCATCTTTTTGACATGATTTTTACCCAAAGCATCCTCCAGTTGTTTGTGGACCATTTCGACGCCTTGCAACAGGCTGGTGAAAAATGGTTCGCAAGGTTTGTCGGATTTGCCCATTTCAACCTTCGCGGTTTTAAGTGCACGCTCTAAATTATCCATCACGGGCAACATATCTAATGCAAAATCTTTGTTGGCGTAACGGGCTGTGTTTTGCATATCCAAAGCACAACGTTTGCGCATATTTTCTACTTCGGCGGCATTGCGGAGAGCCAAATCTTTCCAGTGCAAAACTTCTTCTTGCAAGTGAGCAACTTGATCGTCCGCCTGTGTTGCAGGAGTTTGTTGTTTTTCTTCGCTTTTGTGTTCTTTTTTCTTGTCCATGATACACCATCCTTTTCTATACTTATATATGTAGTCGCTTCCCAATGAAAAATCAAGAGCGCTTGCTTTTTTTTATGAAAAATGCTAAACTCGATCTATAAAAAAAGGAGTTTTAAATGTCTAGACCTTCTGGCCGCGCAGCCGATGAATTGCGTCCGATAGAAATACAAACACATGTCAATAAATATGCCCCCGGATCATGCTTGATTAAATGGGGCGATACACATGTTTTATGCACAGTTATGATTGAAGATAAAGTGCCGGCTTGGATGAAACAACAGCAAAAGCATGGCGGTTGGTTGACAGCAGAATACGGGATGTTGCCTCATGCGGGAAATATTCGTAAAGATCGCGATGCCGTGAAGGGCAAACAAGATTCCCGAGCTATTGAAATTCAACGTTTGATTGGTCGGGCATTGCGAGCTGTGGTAGATTTGCATCAAATTCCGAACAAAACAATTAAAATTGATTGTGATGTATTGCAAGCCGATGGCGGAACGCGGACTGCCAGTATCACGGCCGCATATGTTGCTTTAAAAATGGCGGTGGATGAAGCATTAAAGTCAAAGCATATTGAGCATTCTCCTATCGTCGGACAAGTTGCTGCCGTATCGTGTGGTATTGTGGGCGGTAAGCCAGTTTTAGATTTGGATTATGCAGAAGATTCTAATGCCGGAACGGACGCAAATTTTGTCATGACTGCTGATGGAAAATTGATTGAAATTCAAGGCTCTGCAGAAATGGCTCCTTTTAGTCGGGATGAGTTAAATAAATTGATGGATTTGGCCGAAAAAGGTATTGCCGAATTGATTGCAAAACAAAATGCGGCGTTGAAGTAAAATTCTTAATCAGCAATCTTTTCTGTTTCTAGCAAAGTGTAATCCGTGGATTGTGTTGGATGCGAATCGGGTAAGGTGTTTTGAAAAACAATTTGTGCGGCGCGCACGATATCTGCCATTCCGCCAAAATCAAATTGTTGAAGCGTTGTCGCTAAATCATTAAATTGAAAGTTGATGTATTCGCGTGCGTCTATCGGCCTAATCAATTGTTCTTTGTTCATAATTTTCCCCTTTTAAAAGAATTGACAAATAAAATATCGTTTATTTGGTGTGGTTGTCAAGGGGAATTTTAAAAAAACTTGCTTTTCTTTTGCAAAGTGGTTAAAATAAGCCCATCAGATAATTAAGAGAAAGGATAAACTATGGCGGGTAGCATTAATAAAGTAATTTTGGTTGGTAATTTGGGTCGTGATCCAGAAGTGCGTCATACAGCAGCAGGTGCAAAGATTGTGCATCTTTCTGTGGCAACTTCGGACGTTTGGAAAGACAAAAATGGTGAACGCCAAGAAAAAACAGAATGGCATCGCGTTGTGATTTTTAATTCTAATTTAGCGGATTTTGCTGAGCGTGCTTTGAAAAAAGGGTCCAAGGTTTATGTGGAAGGTTCTTTACAAACACGTAAGTTCCAAGATGTCAGCGGACAAGATAAATTTTCCACAGAAATTGTGCTTGGATCTTTCCGCGGTGAATTAGTTGTGTTGGAAGGGCGTGCTGATGGTGCTCCTGCCGGTGAAGGTGCTCCAGAAGAAGGTGAGCCGGCTCCAGATGCTGGATGGGATTCCGCTCCAAGTGCAGATAACGGCGGTTTTAACGACGAAATCCCATTCTAAGAAACAGGAATTATGAAAAGCACCGAAAAGCGAGTTCTTTTCGGTGTTTTTTTATCTTGACAAGAGCGGCGGGTGTATGCCAGAATGAAACTATGTGTAGAAATGTGAAAGTGCTTATTTCTTCACCCATATAAATTGAAGATGAAAAGGTGACAAATGAGAAAAATATTATTATTCGGAACAGCAATTTTGGTAGCAACCTCTGTTTTGGCTTTCGGTGGTGGCGGAGGCAAGAGCCGCAAGTCTTCCACTTATCGTGGAGTCGGCGTGGATTCTGTGGGTATCCATGTTGGAGGAGAGAAGAAAAAGTGTCCGTCTAATAGTGAGCTTGTAGACGGATTCTGTAAGTGCATTGATGGATATGAAGATATTGATGGTGGTTGTTTCGAAAATTGTCAATCCCATGAAGTGAGAGATGAAGAAAACAACTGTGCTTGCGATAACGAAAGCGGATATTATGGAAATGCAGGCAGTTGTCAATCTTGCATGGGCGATGGAAAGATC
Source organism: uncultured Alphaproteobacteria bacterium (assembly GCA_905236245.1). Lineage (GTDB taxonomy): Bacteria > Pseudomonadota > Alphaproteobacteria > CAAHEQ01 > UBA3637 > UBA3637. The sequence goes on along the minus strand of CAJOPC010000029.1, from coordinate 58,428 downwards.
ATTGTAGATAATCAATGTGCATGTGATGAAGGATACGAAAAGTGGAAAGATATTTGTTTAGAACCTTGTGACTCAGACTTGTTGAGGGATAGGAATGGTACCTGTACAGTATGTCAGAATGGAAATGTTTATTTAAGCTATAATGAGCAACCTTGTGATACAGAAACTGCGGTTGATGGTTGTGTCAGTAACCTTGATTGTGATGAAAATCAATATTGTCATTTTCAAAGTGAAGGTTGTTATGCTCCAGATCGGGGCACTTGTTTGCCACTAGGAAACGGTACATGGCACTATTATAATGGAAAGTCGTTTTTGTTATCTCCAATTATCCATTCCCCATGGCATACTTGGTGGTCTTCCGAGGCTTGGTGTAAAGCAAAAGGTTTGGAAATGGTCACATTAGATAGCTTGGGTATAGAAGGAGAGTTTCCATACACATATCATCTTAGTGAAGAAGAAAAGAAAAATTTAAAACAAGCTTTTGGTTCTTTTGGGACATGGACACGAGCAGAAGGTGGTCAGTCTGACTTGATTTTATATGTTTATTCAGAGGGGGTAGAGGTAACTGGAGACTGCCGTGCAGGAGGCATGAGCCAAATTTTGTGCCAAACAAATAGGCCCTGTCCAGTCGGTTCTTATTTTAGATCTGGTGAATGTGTTCATGAATGTGGGGAGTATGAACATGTAAGTGAAGCAAATCATTGTGTTTGTAATGATGGTTTTGTATGGAAAGATGGTGTTTGCGGATGCCCAGAGAATTATTATTTGTCAGATGGAGAGTGTGTTGTTTGTGAAGAGGGTTTGGCAAGTTCTGGAGGCCGTACAGCTAAGTGCGGTTGTCCAAAAAATTATTATTTTCTTGATGGCCAATGTTTGGAATGTGCAGAAGATGAGACTAGTGTGGTTGGTAATTTAACAACAGAATGCACAAAGATTGTTTGTAATTATCCTAATGCTGCGAGTCCAGTCCGATTTCATTATTGTTGTGAAGCAGAGGATTTACAACGTTCTTGTTATTATATGAGTGATGGGGATTGTGACTGTCCCTTGTAGTGAATTAAATTCACGGACGGACGGGTTTTGAGTTGGTGTTTAAGTGATAAAAAAAATTTCTTGTTTTTCCAAAAAATAAAATTCATTTTTTTATACTTTTTTGCTTGCATTTCGTCTTAGAAAATGCTAGGCTAAACCTATAAAAAAATAATAGCTGAAATGAGGTAGAAAATGACCGAAGAAATGAAAAGCGAAACAGCCCTATCTACAGGCGTTGTTGTGAATGATATTATGCAAACAGCCATTGAAGAAGAAATGCGCAAATCTTACCTTGATTACGCGATGAGCGTGATTGTGGCGCGTGCTTTACCGGATGTGCGTGATGGCTTGAAGCCCGTGCATCGTCGTATTTTGTTCAGCATGTACGAAAACGGCTATGATTACAACAAGCCTTTCAGAAAGTCTGCTCGTATCGTTGGTGATGTTATGGGTAAATATCACCCGCATGGTGATAGCTCGATTTACGAAGCTATGGTGCGTATGGCACAAGATTTCTCGATGCGTGTGCCGCTTATCAGCCCGCAGGGTAACTTCGGTTCTATGGACGGCGATAAAGCCGCCGCTATGCGTTATACCGAGGCGCGTTTGGCTCAATCTGCGCACTGGTTGTTGGAAGATATTGACCGCGACACAGTGGACTTTATGCCAAACTATGATGAATCTTGTCAAGAACCGGTTGTGTTGCCAGCCAGATTCCCGAACATTTTGGTCAATGGTTCTGGTGGTATTGCCGTTGGTATGGCCACCAATATGCCACCACATAATATGGCGGAAGTGTTGTCGGCTTGTATCGCAACTATTGACAATCCAGAAATTACAGTTGATGAATTGATTGGCTACGTGCCTGCGCCAGATTTCCCAACAGGCGGTGTGATTTTGGGCCGTGGTGGTGCTCGTTCTGCTTATGAAACAGGTCGTGGATCCGTGATTATTCGTGGTCGTTGTTCTATTGAAGAAATCAAGAAAGATAAGACTGCCATTGTTGTGACTGAGATTCCATATCAGGTCAATAAGGCCGAAATGATTATGAAAATTGCCCAATTAGTAAAGGACAAAGTTATTGACGGCATTTCCGATTTGCGTGATGAATCCGATCGTCAAGGTGTGCGCGTTGTTATTGAATTGAAAAAAGATGCGTTCCCGGATGTGGTTTTAAATCAGTTGTATAAATATACGCCATTACAATCCAGTTTTGGTATGAATATGTTGGCTTTGAACAACGGGCGTCCAGAACTCATGAACCTGAAACAGATTATTTCTGCCTTCTTGGATTTCCGTGAAGAAGTGGTACGTCGTCGGACCGCTTTTGACCTTAATAAAGCCCGTGATCGCGCCCATGTATTGGTTGGTTTGGCTATTGCTGTTGCAAATTTGGATAAGGTTGTGGAGATGATCAAAACAGCCCCAGATCCAAATGTAGCAAAGGAACAATTGATGAGCGAGCGTTGGGCTGCTAAAGATGTGGAGGCTTTAATTCAACTCATTGACGAACCAGATCGCAAGGTTGAAAACGGCATTTATATGATGAGTGAAGCCCAAGCTAAAGCGATTTTGGAATTGAAATTGAGTCGTTTGACAGGTTTGGAACGTGACAAAATTCACGCCGAAGTGGGTGAGTTAGCTGCTTTGATCAAGGGCTATTTGGAAACATTGTCCAGCCGTGAAAAGATTTTGGCCATTATCCGCGAAGAATTGGAAGCTGTGAAAGCTCAATTCCCAGAAGGTCGTCGTACAACCATTGAAGATGCCGAATTTGAACAAGATATGGAAGATTTGATTCCGCGTGAACAAATGGTGGTAACAACCACGAATACCGGCTATATCAAACGTGTGAACTTGAACACTTATCGGGCACAACACCGTGGTGGTAAAGGTCGCGCTGGTATGTCTACACGCGACGAAGATACCGTGACGAATTTGTTTGTGGCTTGCACACATAGTCCGTTGTTGTTCTTCTCAACACGTGGTATTGTGTATAAGATGAAGACCTATCGTTTGCCAGAGGGGAGTCCGCAAAGTTTGGGTAAAGCTTTGATCAACTTGCTCCCATTACAACAAGGCGAAACGATTTCTACGATTATGATTTTGCCGGAGACAGAGGAAGAATGTGAAAAGCTGACCGTCATGTTTGCGACCAGCAAAGGAACAGTGCGTCGTAATAAGCTTTCCGACTTCTGGCGCGTGAATCAAAATGGTAAGATTGCCATGAAGTTGGACGAAGGCGATAAGTTGGTGGGCGTTGCGATTTGCGATGACAATCAAGATATTTTGTTGTCCGCCAAAAACGGTAAGTGCGTGCGGTTCCCTGTGGAGGATGTGCGTGTGTTCGCTTCTCGTGCGTCAACCGGTGTGCGTGGTATGAAGTTGGCCAAGGGCGACGAAGTGATGTCTATGTCTGTTCTGAAACACGCCAAAGCTGAAATTGACAAGCGTGATGCTTACTTGAAAGAGGCTGCTGCACGTCGTCGGGCGGCAGGATTAGCTACAGAAGATGATGTGGTTGAAACAGAGTCCACAACAAATACCATTTTGACGCCAGAAGAAATTGAAAAGATGGCGGCAGATGAAGAATTCGTCTTGACATTGACTTCGGCTGGTTATGGTAAACGGACAAGTGCTTATGAATACCGTATTACATCTCGTGGCACACAGGGTGTGACAAATATCAAGACTGATGAAGGCAAACGCGCCGCGGATGTGGTGGCTTCTATGCCAGTGAAGTCCGGTGATCACTTGATGTTGGTGACCGATGGTGGTCAGTTGATTCGGACACGTGTGGATGATATCCGCATTGCGGGACGTGCCACAATGGGTGTGATTGTGTTCCGCTTGGGTAAAGATGAAAAAGTGGTGTCTGCAACCTGTGTTGCCGATATGGGTGATGAAGAAGAAACAGAGGAAAATCCGGAGAACGTTTCTGAACAAAATGCCCCCACCGAACAGGTAGAAGTAAAGGAGAATGAAAATGAAAATTAAAGGAACGGATTGGTATACTGCGGTTACCAGTAAAATAACACCAAATGGTTTGTATACATTGTTAACATATCGTCGTAGCCTTGCTGGTAAAAGTGAGCGTGAGATTGAGGAAATGCAACAAGCTTTAGCTGAGGAAGGCGTTGTTACAAAGGTCAAAAGTTCTAGACATAATCATACTGGTATCCGGGCTGGCACTTTATTTTTACAGGTTGCAGATAGGGACAGTGTTGATAAATTAGAGCGCATTTGGGGTGAACGTGGTATTGAATTGGATCCCCATCGATATGATGAGTATTCATCCGATTTAGAGAAAAAGAGTTTATCACATAAAATTGATAAAAAAGGTGTTCCTGCATGGGATTCTTTCTTGGCATGGGATTTAATTCAAGTTTTTACAAGAGATGGCGTTCCTGCCACAACTTGTCGAATTAATCTGAGTCGTTATAATGAGGAAGAACAACAAAAACTTCAGACGCGTTTGGCAAAGTTAGGCATTTTAGGTATTAAGCGTGTAGCCACTGCCGAGTCTGAATCGGTAAAGCCAAATGATGTCACTTGGAGAGTGGCCCCTCAATCTGTTCGAGATTTAGATGCATTATTTGTAGATAAACCAGATCCGGCAAATGATTGGCGCAATATGCATAATTGGGAAGGTAAAAAAGTATATGATAAATATGGTGTTGAAGTACCTTATTTTAGATATAGACTTCAAGATATGTCACCTGCAGAAGAAAAACATTTAGAAAAAACGTTAAAAATGTGTGGCATCGGTTATGGAATTGAGGTTGAAGAAGATTCTGATTATATGCGTGTTATGGGGGCATCAGAAGTAAAGAGTTTGCGTATGTTGACTGCTCCTTGGACGCCGCAAGGATCTAAGGTGAGAACGAGAAGTAGCGGGAGAATAGGATAGATGTGTCCTTGCCCGTTTTGCGCTTCTATTGCGATTTTATTATGCCCGTTATTGTTATTTAAAAAATCACGGACATGGTTAAGAAACAAAATCAGACGACATCATAAATCGTGTGATACTTGTCAAAAGGCTGAGCATGAAAGATGTAAGCTTGAGCATATCAAGTGTACTTGTGAAAAATGTAAACATAAAAGGGGGAAAAAATGAAAAAAATTTTAGCTTTGATTTTAACTTTAATTATTTCAACGAAAGGATATACAATGGATAAAGAAAATACTTTGTATTTGGATTTAGACTACGGTCGCGTGGTGATTGAAATGTTGCCTGAGGCTGCGCCGAAGCATGTTGCGCGAATTAAAGAACTCGTGCGTAAAGGGTTCTATGATGGTATTAAATTCCACCGTGTAATTGATGGCTTTATGGCTCAAACGGGAGATCCGACCGGAACAGGTATGGGAGGCTCTGGTAAAAATTTGCCGGCAGAATTTAACTCTGAACATCATGGACGCGGAACTGTTTCTATGGCAAGAGCTATGGATCCGGATAGTGCGGACAGCCAATTCTTTATTTGCTTTGCTGACGCTGGTTTCTTGGATGGTCAATATACCGTTTGGGGTAAGGTTACAGAAGGTATGGAATATGTGGATATGATTAAGCGTGGAGAACCACCGGCAAATCCAGATATTATTGTAAAAATGCAAGTTGCAGCAGATGCTGATAAGTAATTAAATCTTAAAAATTTAGCCCTGATTTATCAGGGCTTTTTTTATTATCGAATACTTTGTAGTTTGCGGCCGTTTTCTTTTAACCATTTTTCGGCCTGCATGCGGTGATTTGTTAATTTATCCACAGTTGCCCAAAATTTAGGACCGTGATTCATGTGAGATAAGTGAGAGACCTCGTGTGCAATTAGATAGTCAATAACATCCAATGGTGAAAAGGCAATTTTCCAACAAAAACTAAGGTTATGAGTGCTGGAACAACTGCCCCATCGGGAGGATGTATCACGAAGCGTAATGCGTCCTGGTTTGACACCTAATTGCGTGGCATAACTTTTAACTTTTTGTTGAATATAGGGTAATAATTGTTTTTGTGCATACGAGCAAACACGACGATGAAAAAATTCTGGGGAGCCAGAAATGGTGAGTTCGGTTTGCGACTCTAAAGTTCGTTTGCCAGATGTTAAAAGATAAGACTTTCCCAAAATTTGTATGGTATCATTTGGGGCAAAAACTGTTTCTTTTTGGCCATGTTTTAAATGGGCGAGAATCCAAGGCATTTGGGTTTTTGCAAAACGAACGGCCCAACATTTCGGATAAAATTTAGGATAGGTTAAAGTTATTTCACCCTTAGAATCTTGTTTTAAAAAAACATGCTTGGCGCGCAGGCTTTTATTTAAAGATAAAGAAACAGATCCGATTTTAATAATTTCAGTGCTTGACATTTACATACTCTTTTGTTACAGTCAATATAGCGTAAGAGAGGATAAATTTCAATGGATAAATTTTTTAAAATCATTCAATGGATTTTAGGGGCAATTGTGAACCTTGTTTTATTGCTGGGTATTTTAGTTATTATTTTGTGGATAGGTTGGGGAATCACACCTCAAACCAGTATTACAAAAACGGCCTATTTTTTATCTGAAAGTTGGGCTTTGGTGACAGGTCAAAAGAAGGAAAAAGACAAAACACAAATTGTTCGTGAGGAGCAATTAAAAGATTCTGCCGCTAGAACAATTCAATTTAAAAAATATTAAAGAAATTGCAATTTTTATAAAAAATCCCATATGTAAGAAAAAGGAATGGGATTGATGCAACGTAAGTATTTAGAAATTATTGCGGCTGGCACGCCTGATTTAAAAGCGCCTGTTATGAACGAATTGAAACGCCCTTTGTCCAAAAAAGGGGTTGATCAGGTTTTGGGATTATTGGAAGAGTTAAAAGAAAAAGACTTTTTGAGGCCGGAATTGATTTTATGTTCTCCGTGCCTGTATGTGTGTCAGACGATAGATCTTTTGCACGAAGTTTTAAAAGGAGCGGATATTCTCTGTAAAGATGGATTGTATGCTGCCCCGGATTATCGTATTTTAGAAATGATAAATAGTTTAGATGATATTTTATCCCGAGTTATGATTGTGGGAGAGTTGCCGGGGCTAAAGCAATTTTTGGGATATGTATGTGCACAATCAGCACAAAATAAATTAAAGTCAGGACGGATGGTTCAACTTGCTTTAATGCCAAATGAATCATGGCATGATTTTGGTTGCAAGCACATTGAATCCATCCATCCTTTAAAAACGATTAAGCCGTTTTAGCGTTGCCAATATTTAACGCAAAGATGTTTAAGAACGATTTAATTTTGCTTAAAATTTTATCATCTTTGTCATTAGGTGTTATGGCTGATAAAGCGCTGGCCCCAGCAATAATAGAGGTGAGGGCACCCAAAATATCGCTAAAATTATTGATAATAAATTGCATCATGTTTTCTCCTTTCATTTTAAAATAAGATTCATTAAAGCCAAACAGATGGCTGTGGCGGCTGTGATACAGACAGTTTTGGCCAAAGTTTTTAACGGCAGTATTTCCAATTTGGAAACATACTCATTTTTTAATTTTTCATGGATTAACTGACAGGTATTTTTTGTTTGAACTGTGCCGATAAAATTGCTAAGTTCTTCCCTTAAAGTGCTGACTTGATCGGCCAGGATATTGATTTCTTTTTTAATATCCGTCAACTGATTTTGTAAGGCGGCAACCGTTGCCATGAGTTTGCCTATTTCAATATTTAAGTGTGGCGTGGGCATATGGATCTCCTAATACAATGCATAAAAAAGATGTTGTCCTATGTCGGCACATGGAACGGCGCGCCTGGCCCATTGGGGATGGATGCTTTTGGTGTGATAATGTGTCGCTCCATTTGTGTTATCCGTTAAAAAGCCGGTAATGGCTCGTTTGGCAACGCGTTTACAAAGTTGATAGACCTTATTATCATCCAAATTTTGGGTCAATAAGGTGTAATTGGGATCGGCTTTATTCCAGCAAGAAAATTGAAATGGTTTTAAACAAACTTCTTCAATTGTTTTCCCCCACCAATAATTGCCGATTTGGATAGCATGTTTGACGCGGTTTAAAATTACATTAGCAACGGCCTCAATGCCGGACAGTTTTTCTCCACGCGCTTCTCCAAACAATGTTTTTGCAAAAATTTCTAATTCTGTCATTTTGTTTCCTTTCAAAAATAACCCTGCCAATTTTGATGGACAGGATTGATAAATGTTTTATATTTTAAACGAACCGGTTCGGATAAGAGGCAGCCAGCAACGGCATCCAAAGCATCATCATGTCCTTTGGCAATAAAAGGATGAAAGTCTTGCAATTCATCCATAAAAGGCGTGTTTTTAATGCTAGTATGCACAGATAGCGCTCCGTTCATCAGCGGCACTTCAAATGCGGCCAAGATACGGTCTTGTTTGTGGGTGCGAGAAATTTCTTCAATGACCGCACAGGCAACATGCGCTTTGTTTAACTCTTGTCGCAATAAGGCAGGTAAAAATTTACCAATGCCATTGCTTTCCAAATGAATAGCCGGCAGGTGATTTTCCTGAATAAAAGCAACAACTTCACGACATTGATAGCCCGCAGCTTCCATATGAGGTGGAACCTTTAAATAAGCAATGCGGTGCAAATAATAGTGTCCGTTTGCATCTGAAAAAACACAGGCAATAACACTGCGATCTCCTTTTGCTGATCCAAAGGCGGGATCCCACCAACAGGAAACAGAGACCATTTGATTGTTGCCTATTTTTAATGTGGATGCTTCATTTGCTTCATGATAACTGATTTCGTCATCATAGAAAACAAGCCGGCTTGTGTCCAAACGATTCGTTGCGCTTTTGATAGGGTCTAACATCATTTGGCTATAAAACTTTGTTGGACCTGTTTGTTTTTTTAAGGCCTCAATTTTTTCAATAGCAAATTTCTCTGGCCAATTAGATTCTCCATTTTTATTCAAAATAGGAATTTTTAAAACAGGCCAATTTTTTAAGAAGCCATCTTGTGTATTGTAAATAGTCTCTTTTGCATGGGGTGTGCCGATATATAAAATACCTCCATTAGATGTTAAAATATAATCTAATTCAGATAATTTTTGTCGCAACTCATGACGCTTTGTAGCCGAATCGCTTGTTTTAGGAACTTCTACATCATCACAGATAATTAAATCTGCGCGGCAGCCGGTCAAGTTTGCGCCTAATCCTTTGGCTAAAACGGATGGATCTCGTCCGGTATCTTGCCGTCGGACGGACAGGCAATCTGAAGCCCATTCGTCCGGATGTATCGGTTTCATATCTTGGCATAATGGATGTTTGTTGATGATTCTTTTTATATGTTGAACCATCTTTTTCGCCAAATTATGATCGGCAGCGACAATTAAAATGCGCAAGTTTGGATTTAATCTTAGGGCCCATACACAAAATAATCCGACCAAGGTAGATTTGCCGGATGCCCGAAAGGCCATTAATAGCCCGCGCTTATCATTTTGAAAAAAGGTTTCTAAAAAGCGACAAATAGCACGGTGGTGTTTGGGTAAATCAAATTTTAATTGTTGATTCCAAATCCATACAAATTCAATCAAATGAATCATTTGTTCCGTCCGGGTCATAGGTTGCCTTTCGTGCATTTTCCAATAAGGAAAAAAGATCGGGCTCTGTTGTTTTGTCCGATGAATTTTCAATAAGTTTTTTTAGAATTAAAATATGGCTTAAAGCAGCCTTACACGCGCTGTGATAGGCACTAAATTCTTTTGCATCCAAAGGAGTTGATTGCATTGCAAAATGATAATAATCTTGGGTTGCCTTTGTTAAAAACGAGCTCCAATCGGTTGCCGGGGGAATATTCCTATCGGACATATGGAACTCCTTATTTAATTATACTCCGTCCAGTACTGCTGATACCATCCAATATGTCTTTTTTCTGGTTTGCAGATATATTATCTAATGCAAGTAAATTCCTGCGTGTTGTTTGTTCCAGAGCATTATCCAAGGATTGCAAAGATATTTTTGCTTGTTCTACAAGGTATTTATCTTCTATATCGTGCTCTTTTTGTAGAGCATCTAGAATAATTTGCCCGGAACCATTTGTATGATTCAATCCGCTTGCGCCGAGTTTGGCTTTATAGCTAGATTGTTGTTGACGCAGTAAATTTTTGTTTTTACGTTGTTGTTCTTCTAACAACATTTGGGCAGATTGACGATCTAAATCTGCTTGTGCAGCGGCAAGGGCATTTGATTTTTTAATGGCCTTTTTTTGATTGTCAGCCGTTTCTTTTGAATAATAAGCCGATCCGACGATAGCGGCGCCGACGGCGGCAATAGCGACTTCCATGTTAACCTCCTAATTTAATGTCACTAGTAACAGACACTAATTTAAATGCCTGTGGACTTGAACCAATAATTTCCCACAAAGGTTGTGTGGGGCTGCGAACCCAGCCCAGTGATCGCAATACCAAATCTTTTGTTTGTTGTGTGGTTGAATTGTCCAAACAATATGTGTCCATTTCTGGAACAATTTCTTGATGAACACCTGTTCCAGTATCAATTTCCAAAGAAAATGTGTCTACCAATCTAAAAACAGCTCTGACCAAACGACAACTGGATACCGGGGCCGCTCCGTTATTAGCAGAGGCGACGGGTGGTAATGGTATGATAATATGCGTAAACGGTAGGCCTATTTCTATTTTTTCAACAGCATGCGGTAAAACTAATTGATTGTTTTGAACCTCCATCGGTTCCATAACAATGCCGTCTCCAACAATAGAAACAGTTTTGCCGTTTAAGTGATTTAAGCTAGTGAATGTTGTTGTAGCGCTTTCAAGTTCGCGAGTAATTCCCGCGTCTGTATGAAGCGTATTATTAAAACATTCAAGGAAATAGTTTTCTCCTCGTTTGATTAAAAAATAGGCTGTTTCACCCAAGATAGCAACGGATAAAAATGCTCCGTCTGTTATTTGTTCGGTCCAGCTTTGTAAATCTTCCGCTCTAAACGAAGTCAGAGTGACCAAATGACCATTATTCATGACAATATAGGCTTGCCGCTCATGTTTATCATAAGCCATATCAATGGGCTTTTGAATTAAATGGCGAGCCAATAAAGATAAGTCCGTTGCTTGATAGACTCCTTCTAAATCCGAAAATAAAAATTCACGGATTTCGTGGCCATCAGCTCCCGCAAAAATAGTGGCGCCATCAATGCCAATTGGTGGAACAAAAATATCGGTTCGACTGCCAACTTGGGTTTGGCGTTTTAATTGGATGTTGGATGGAGTTAAAGGATCTCCTGATACCATCCATTCTGCGCTGGCGGTGAATACTTGCAAATGGCGTCCAGCAAAAAGGGCGGCAATATGATCTGATTGGTTAGACAATATTTGAAATTCAATTGCTTCTGCATCATAACCATCCCCTTGTTCGAAATTGGTAATGTCACCAGTTTGACTGAACCATAAAGTGCTTGGTAAAGATTTGCTTCCGCCAAAAACTAATCTGGATTGATAGGTGCAAACTGTTGAAGGCCATCCGCGTTGTGTTGTAAAGGCTGGCTCTCCCCAATGGCGCGTTGCATTTAGTGCAGTGGAATCACCAATGTTTTCTCCATCCATGAGTTTCTTTTTTACGACGCCCGTTGCTTGTGTAGCATTGGTAACAGATTGAATTAAAACATATCCATCAGCAATTTTAAATTGCATGCCAATATGGTCGTTGGTGAACACATCAGCGCTAGTAGTTAATGTGACTGTACCGCCACATCCGCTAGACGCTATAGTCACATCATCTCCAGCGAATCGGTAATAGGGTTGTAAAATACAATTATCTTCCTCTAAAAATGCAAAATTTTGAAGAGACCATGTTGTATTATTTAGAACGATTTTACGTGGTGCTACATCCGGATGAACGATTAAAATGCCGTTATTCAATTGACACCATGCAATTTGAGAAAGCTGTGTTTGTGTCCATGGTGTTGTAAGGGTGTCAACCAAAGTATCCCCTTGATAAATACGTGTTTGACCAGCTTGGACTAATATTAAATACCTTTTAGATTGTGATTGTTCAAAGGCAATCAAGCGACCGGATGACGATACATTTGCCATAAATTGCAGCCCAGGCCGACGATGAACCCCTCCTGTTGGTTCTACAAACACATTTTTCAAGGATAAGGCGCCATTGGCATATGCATTAATGTCGACGCGTCCCAATAGGTCTGTTGACAATTCTCCTGCGGCAAAATTTGTTTTGCTTGTAAAAATATTTGTCATTGGCGTACCTCAATTAAAGAAAAATCTTGGAAACAAGCGGGGACATCTTGTTGGCTGTCAGTCAATTTTGCAATTTTAAATTCCTCTTCTGCTCGTTTATACATATAATCTGTCCGTGCGGTGCTTTCAGTGAGCGGAAGGCATAATTCTGCGGCTAATTTAGCAATTAGAGCATTGCTGAAAAATGCAGGGAAGACCGATTCGTCTGGCCTGGCAATATAGGAAATAATGACTTGATCTGCATTTGTATGCAACATATTGCCAACGATTTTGTATTTTAAACCTTGGCTTTTGCTTCCGTTGCCTGCGGAAAGAACGCGAACGCAATTATTGGGCAGTTGATAGGCGTATTGGTAATCTGCCGTTGGTTTAGATGTAAGGCGAGCGAGCGTAGCTTTTTCTAATGCAAAACGCCAAGGATATGATGCCAATAAGCTTTCAACCGTTGGTTCATACAATTGCGCACAAACTTTAGCTTCTGCGGTTGCTTCATTAAACGAAGCAATACTGTTTGCCCCCAGTTTAACTAATGCGCGGGAACATAAATCAATTTTTGTATAAGACATTTTGGCTTCCTTTCAAAAAGAAAGCCCCCTTAATGAAAAGGGGGCCGTGTTTAAACAAATTTTAGGTTTCTGCGTTGGCATCTTCTGCGGCAGGAGGTGTATCCAAACAAACCATTTTGACAACGCCGTTGTTGTCAATTAAGCAAGCGCCTTGGCTCATCATGTTGTTCACATAATGGGCAGCATAGTCGCCATGCCATGTGATGTCGGTTGTAATGTCCTGACCAGCGGCCAAGCCGACGGCGGATTTATGGTAAATAAAGCATGTGGTTGTTGCGCTGGAACCTGATCCGGATGTTGGTAATCCTGTGTGCATGATCCAGTTGATGCCCATCCACTTGCGCGATTCGGAGCCGGCCACAAATGGGTGCTCATCACCTACATAGTTTGCATTGGAAAATTCATCCAAGCTGAGCAGTTGATTCCACTGTGCTGGGCCGACCAGAGCGTAACGTTCACCGTCATCCGGCACATTGTTGCTGTTTAAGGTAGCAAAGGCGGACAAGATACGATCTTTTGTCAAAGCTTCGCTGGATGTGCCTGCGGTGTTGCTTGCGTTGCTGAGTGCTGTAATAATCAAAGCATCTGTTTTGCGGCCCAAAGCATAGGCGCCAGCTGTGGCCAACACTTTGCGTTCATCGTGGCCGATTTTTAATTCATCTAATTTGTCTACCCATTGACCGGCATACCAGTCGGACAATTCACATTCCACAGGAGCATGTGTCACGGCAGATGGTGTCAGCTGAGCGTTGCGAGAAGATTTTTGATTGGCAGATTGAGCGCCAATGACCTGGAAGGTCGTGCTTGTTCCTGTAATGCCGCCTTTAAAACGGACGGTGTTTCTGAGTTTTGAACCCTGTTGTTGATAAGCGTTGTGAACTTCTGCTTCAAAATGTTTTACAAACGAAGCATCAATTGCTGTTGATACAGACATAATAATTCCTTTCGTTATTTGTTATTTTTTTGTTTTAAAGTTGTGGGTTATGAAGTTGCCTTCGCCCGATTTTTCCGTGGGGTCAAAAGACTTGTCCACAAAAGGTTTAATCGTAAAGGCGTTTAAAACCAGCCTCTACGCGTTTTAATAGCTCTGGATCTTGATCGCGCCAATATTTTGGATTTTGCATCAATTTTTTCAAGGATGCTTCATCATCTTGAGGCGTCATTTGCCCTTGGCCTTTTAACAAAGGTGATTCTAAATTGCCTTGCATCATCTTATACATTGTTAAAATACCATCTTTTGACGAAGCCAAAGCGTTAAATGTTTTTTGATCTAAATTTTTTTCTCCCCAAGCGGAAATTTGGCGTGCGACAATGTTGAATTGTTCTGGGCCGCCGAAAGCTTGTTCTAATCCTTTCAGCTCTTGATCTGTTGTGATGTCGTCCATCAAGTTTTGTAATGCCGGAATAATTTTATCAGCCGCTAAATCATAGACCACTTGTGCTTGTTCATTTGTGAATCCATGTTGTAATAATGTTTGATCAATTTCCGGATCTTCTTGAATAAGCGGCGATTTCATTGTGAGTTTATACTCTGTGACCGATTGAGAAGGAACATTTTCATTTGATTTTATTTCTGATAATTTACGCTCTAATTCCAAATAGGATTTTATTAAAGCAGCCGTGTTTAATTGGCCTTCTGCGTCCAAAAATTTATTTGGAATTTTGATCATTTCGTCATCAGAATTGATTATTTTATTGGTTTTGTCTTGAGTTTTTATCATCTTATTCTCCTTGAGTTTGTGGTTGTGAAAGCGGGATAAGGGGAGCAGAAACTGCTTTGTTAAAAACGCTTTCCGGAATGTTTAAATTATGTCCCAGCCATCGAATAAAGGCAGGAATATCAATTTGGCCGAGTGCGGCTTCTCCTAATTTAGATATTTCACCAAGCCATGTAAGGCCGTTTTGTGCGTTGATCCGGGCTTGCTTTTCTGCTCGTTGAGATTGATAGGCGATTTTTAAATAATGACCATCAATGAAAATATCGGGGATTTCTCCACGTTTGCGTAAAATAGCGGCGGCGCGTTCAATTAATGGCATCAATAATTCCGATTGTAAACGACCATACGTTGCGCCTAAAACCAACAACATTTCATCTGCTCTTTCAAGCACTTCTGTTGCAGTCATCGGGGCAGATGTGTCTAATTGGCCTAATCTATCTCCCAATAAAGCGTGCCTGATACGTTCTCTTAAATCTTTAATGACCAATTGTGATACATCAAATTTCCCTGGAGATTCCAGAGCTGTTAGCCCCTTAGATCCAACGGCTTTGGGAATAATGGCTCCCGGGGTTAGACGGATGTTGGCAGGATTTAACACGCCATCATCCTCGGCAAGCCAGATACCCGTTACGGCGATTGTGGCGTTTTTAAGGATAAGTTCCACAACCTTGTTTGCCGTTTTAATGTCTGGCAAAGCTTTCATAACGGGGGAACGGCCGTAAACTTCTCCCGGGGCTTTTAGCCAACGGAAAGCAATAAACGGAGAGGTGTCATAATGCGCTTGTTTTAGCATGACAGGTTCTCCGTTATTGGAGAGGTGTTGGCAATTGGGATCTAAAAATGCAGTGTAGGAAAAAGACCCATCTTGATTGGGCTCAACACATTCAATAACATCCAATCGAATTGGTTCTTTGCGTGCTTTGACAATAACGTCTGTTGGCAAAATAAAGTCTCCAAAACGATTCGTAAATGAATCATAATCCATTTGAACAGTTCTGAAAATATAATCTAAACGCCCGGAAGGACCTTCTGCTAAACACAGTTGCGAAAGCGGGACGGCGGAAAAGTGAAAGGCAGATGCGGCGCCAAAAGGTGATTCTTCAAACATCAAACAGGCGGTTCCTGCTGTAATTAAGTCCAAATAGCATTGATGGATTTCCATCGCAAAATTGCTGCGATCAAAATGTGTTTGAATCGTATTTGTCATTTTTTCCAATTGAGGAAGTAAAGCCTTTTGTTCCGATTCGTTTAAGTCATTTCCTGCCGTTAGTTTAAACCAATTCATCCAAGGTGGCGTGAGTTGAGATAACATCAAGGCTCCCAGTTGATCCACGGCGTCAGGTGCTGTGCCATCATATAAGATGCTAGTTTTGCTAGAAGTAGAATTCAAAATGGATTCTCGTTGCGGGAGGGCATAGGCATAACATTCTTGCCAAGTGGATTCCCACGCTTGACGATCTTGCAGCGCTCGTTTATAAGTGTTGTATATAAGAGTGATATCTGACATGATTTTTCCTTTCAATTAAAAATAGAAAAATCGCCCTGTTGAAAGAGCGATTTTGATATTAGATACACTGATTGATTTTAACTGTTGAACAGTATAACACATTTTTTTGCAAATGTCAAGGATTATTTTCCTTTTTTTTAGTTAAATAACAAAAAAGTTGATAAGGAGTCCATAAAAAAGGATGCTGAATACCCAAAAAACGTCGAACTGTTTCAACGCAAGTGCAAGGGCGAAAAAAGAAAGAAATTTTTTGTGGTAACAATGGCGTTGTGCGAATCAGCCGATATCCTTTTTGAATGAAAAAATTTTCAATATAATGCGTTTTGACGACGATAAAGTCAGTAAAATGCATGACTGGATCAATAATATACCATTCGCGTCCATTTCCTAAAATTAAAAAGCAATGGTAAAATCCCTTTTTTAAAAATTTTGTCCACCAATGTGTGGGAGATCCGCCGAAAGCAACAAAGGCAAATGGTAAGCGATAGCCAAATGAAAGACATGTAGTAATCATAAGCTTTTTCTCCTTTTTTACGAATTAAAGACGATCCCTTTTTGAACTAAAAGCCGTTCCAAAAAATGTAAGGCCTCTTTCCACAAATGACAAATAGTTAGGCTGTCTCCAAAATGTGGGTGTGGTGGCACTTGTTGGAAACCATATTTGGATAAAATTTTAATATGATAAGGTTTTAGAATTCCTAATTTAAGCAGCCTTTTGACGGCAATAAAAATATCTGCCGTTTCACAAGGCCTGATAATTTTGGGTGTGTATTGGCGACGGTTATTTGATTTTTCTTTTTCGCATAAACAATACCAAAACCATGCTTCTTCTGATGATTCAAAAGGTGTTGTTTCTTGCTCGTTTGACGATAGGTATTTATTCCTCATATTTGCCCCTTTCGTTTAAAAAAATGAGAACAAAATAGGAACATAATTAAAAATTTTTTGATTGTCAAGAGAAAAATAAGAAAAAAATCCTATTGACATTTATACAAAAATATGTTAAATGTATATACAACTAAAAAGAGAAAGGAGGCACTATGCAATTGTCGTATAAAGAAATTTGGGATGGCTTGGAAAGATTGGCTGAGGCCAAGGGATTATCTTTATCTGCTTTGGCCCAAAAGGCAGGATTGGATCCAACGAGTTTTAACAAGTCAAAACGAATCGGTGCCGATGGCCGTAAACGTTGGCCATCAACGGAGAGTATGAATAAAGTTTTGAAGGCAACGAACACGACGGTTTTTGAATTTATGGAATATGCGGGTCAACCGATGCCGACACCTAAATATACGATTCCTCTTTTAGGATTGGCAAAGGCCGGGCGCGAGGGATATTTTGATTCAGCTGGGTATCCTTTGTCCTCAGGTGATTGGGATGGGATAGATTTTCCGGTTCAAATAGCTAAAGGTGTTTATGCATTAGAAGTATCCGGGGATAGTATGTCTCCTGTTTATCGTGAAGGAGACAAATTGGTTGTTCAACCGGATGCAGAGGTGCGTTCTCATGACAGAGTTGTTGTGAAAATAGCCAGCGGGGAAGTTATGGTAAAAGAGTTGCAACGAAAAAGTGCCAAACAAATTGAATTAAAATCATTAAATCCGGCACATCCTTTGATTGTTTTGACTCCGGAAGAGGTTTGTTGGATGGCTCGTGTTATCTGGGTTAGTCAATAATATCAGGAAAATGAAAACAGAGGATTTTGGTGAATCCTCTGTTTTTTAGTTTTGCAATTCCTAGAAATAATAGCGAGCAGAAAGCAAAACGTCGTGAGACCGCATGTTTTGTTTCATGCGCACATCTCTATCTTTAAGCTTGGAGCGGCCTTCGCCTAAATCCACATAGCGATAGCCTAAGTCCAATCCCCAACATTCTGTGAGTTTGTAACCAATGCCGCCGCCAACTGTCCAGGCAAAGTTCATTTTGTCGTCACCGCGGATTTCTTTGTCATTATCTAGCATGTTGTAGGACATACCCAAGCCGCCCATGGCATAAACCGACATGTTTTTATAAGGAATGGAGGCATAAACGTTCATTAAAACAGGAATGGCCCAAGCATCAACTTTGCGATGTTCTTTTTTTTGTTCCAGTTTGCCAAAACCTCTAAAACCGACGGTCAAATCAGATTTTAAATATGAATTAAGATGATAGCCTGCACCAAGGGCGACGACTCCGGATTCTTTGTAATCTTTTTGTCCGAATCCAAAACCTGCTTGCATAACGGCGTAGGCATCAGACATACCCATGCCCATGAAGTTATCTTCCGCTTTGGCGGTTGAATTTAAAGTAAGCAATCCTGCGATTGCTAAAGTTGATAATAAATACTTCTTCATTCTGATTCTCCTTTCTTTAAATGATCATTTGAAGCACAATAACTGTGGGAGTTGTTTTGATAAAAATCTAGTCCTTTGAATTAAAAAAATATTATTATATGTCAAATGGTTATTTTAGTATGTCGGCTTGAACAAAAAAAGATTTTATTTTTTGTTTTTTTTGGATTATAATAAACAAAAAAGGAGAGTAACATGAGTGATGAACAAATGGTAAACCAAATCTTGCGTCCAGATGAACGTTTTTATTGGACAGTGACGGGTAGTATTCGGGATTTAAAATATCATCCCTTAGTGTGGTTGTGTGTACTTGCAGTAATTTTTACCTTTGTGCCAATGACGCGCCACGGTTTGTTCGAAAGTTGGTTTTGGGGAACAATTGCCTTGATTTCCATGTTGCCAATGATATATTGTAAGCGCATTTTTAATTCTTACACATTGACGGATAAACGCTTGATTATTATTTCTGGCATTGTGACGAAGCATGTGGACGAAATCGAATTATTTCGTGTGACGGACAGCACAGTGCGCCAGTCCATGATTGATATTTGGGCTAATCTGGGGAGTGTCCGTGTGACGTCTGAGGATTTAACAGGAACTGTCCGGATGGAGAAGGTGCCAGATCCGAATCGATTAAGAGAGACTTTGCGTGAGGCGTATACTGCGGCTCGTAACGCTAAAGGAACTTTGATTATGGAAAGCGTTAACACAAATAGGCTTTATTAGTCCGATTTATTTGCTTTTTATCGTTAATTATGTTAAAATTACAACATGAAAGTTGTAACTTTTGGTTGTCGTATGAATGCGTTCGAATCGGCCGTAATTTCAAAATTAGGGGGCGATTTGGGTGATGATGTTGTTGTCGTTAACACATGTGCCGTTACTTCGGAAGCAGAAAGACAGTGTCGTCAAACGATCCGAAAATTGAGACGTGAAAATCCTAAGTGTACTTTGATTGTGACGGGTTGTGCTGCACAATTACATCCCGAGTTGTATGCACGGATGCCCGAGGTTGATCGGATTTTGGGAAATCACGAAAAGCTAAATAAGGAATGGTTGCATGACAAAAATAAAGGGCATGTAGGTGATGTGATGCAGCCATTTGAATTACCTATTGTGACAGATTTTGAAGGGCGCAATCGTGCTTTTTTGCAAATTCAACAAGGTTGTGACCATGCCTGTACCTTTTGTATTGTTCGTTTCGCACGAGGGCCGAATCGGGGAATTGCACCGGAACAAGTGCTAGAGCAAGCTAGGGCTTTTGCATTAAATGGATATCAAGAGTTGGTTTTAACAGGGGCAGATGTCGCATCCTATCCGTATAATTTATGGAAAATCAGCAAACAGATTTTAGAAAATGTGCCACAAATAAAACGGTTGCGGTATGGTTCTTTGGATCCTGCACCGCTTAATCAAACATTTATCAATTTATTGAAAAAATATCCGCAAATAATGCCGTATTTTCATCTTTCTATCCAATCAGGGGATAACTTGATATTAAAACGTATGGGACGACGTCATACGCGAGAACAGATATTGGATTTAGTGCATAAGGTGCGCCAGGTTCAGCCTAATGCCGTCTTCGGAGCCGATTTTATCACGGGTTTTCCTACAGAAACGGAAGAGCAATTTTTACAAACTATGGATTTGGTTAAACAGGCCAATATTACAAGATTACATGTATTTCCTTATTCGGAGCGTGAAGGAACACCCGCGGCGAAAATGCCTCAGGTTCCTGTGGCTGTGCGCAAAGAACGCGCGGCAAGATTACGTAAATTGGGGGAAGAACTTTCACAAAAACTGTTACAGCAAATGATTGGACAAAAGGTTTTTGTTTTGGTTGAAGAATCATCAAGAGGCTGGACAGAAAACTATTTAAATGTTATACTAACCGAAAAGTATAAGCCTGGAAAAATTATATCCTTGACGGTTAAAGGAGTAAAAGATAATGCGTTGGTTGGATAAACTAAAAAACGGTTTAAAGAAAACGGCAAGCAAATTTTCTTGGACTGATGTCAATGTTGATACATTAGAAGAATCTTTGATTATGGCTGATATCGGTATTGAAACAACACAGGAATTAGTTTCTATTGTTCAAGGTCAACATCCCAAAGATGCCCAAGAAATGCGGCGTATGGTTAGAGATGCATTGTTGAAAAAAATTGAACCGGTGGTGAAACCGTTAGTTTTGCCAAAGACAATGCCTGCTGTTATTTTAATGGTTGGAGTAAACGGGGCCGGCAAGACGACTACTATTGGTAAGTTGGCGGCTCAATATATTTCGCAAAGGAAAAAAGTGGCATGTGTCGCGGGAGATACTTTTAGAGCCGGAGCTGTTGAGCAATTAAAACAGTGGACACAAAAAGTTGGAGCTGATTTTTATGCAGGAAAGCCCGGTTGTGACGCGGCAGGATTGATATACGATTCGTTAAATGAAGCGATTAAAAAAGAAACAGATGTTGTTTTTGTTGACACTGCTGGTCGGCTTCAAAATCGAACAGACTTGATGGATGAGTTAAAAAAGATTATTCGTGTGATTAAGAAGGTATCGGCGGATATGCCCCATGAAGTGATTTTGGTATTGGATGCAACCGTGGGCCAAAATGCGATTTCTCAAGTGAAAACTTTTAAAGAGATTTGTTCTGTTAGTGGGCTGATTATGACAAAGTTAGATGGTTCTGCAAAGGGTGGTGTTTTGGTCGCTTTAGCAAGCACTTTTCAGTTGCCAATTTATGCAATAGGTGTTGGGGAGCATGTTGATGATTTAAATGCTTTTTCTGCGGAAGATTATGTAGACTCATTATTGGGGGATGAATGAAGTTTTTATACCATATTTTAGCGCGTTTAAGACGGTTAAAGTGGCATGATATTGGGATTTTAGCGTTGACTTGTGCAACGGCTTTGGTTGTATCGAGTTTTGTGGCATTGTTTGACATTTATGCTGTGCAACAATGGTTAGATCAAAAAGGCATTGTGACCATAGGATTTGATTATTTGTTGACGGGTATTTTAGGGATGTTGACGGCGTGTTGCGCCTGTGCATTAACCCGACAAAAAGGATATGGTTCCTCTTTGTATATGTTAGGGATGCTCTTTATTTTTACCGGTTTAGTGTTTAGTGCAGCCTATCTTCCACTTTTTTCAAGGGAATTATTATTTGCCTTGAAATATAATGTGTTCTTTTTAGGTCAAGTGTGTTTTTGGGCGTTGGCTTCACGCGTTATTCCATTGGCGGTTAGATCTTTGAAATTTTTAGGCGTGCTTGTTTTCGCACTATTAGGTTGTTTTTTAGGTGGGTGGATCGGCGCTTCAACACATCATGAATTGGGTATATTCATTTTTGTGGGATTTTGTTTGGTTTTGGGATTATTTAAAGCTATTGGCAGTTTGGTGAAAATTCCAAAAGAAACATTTACAAAGAAAAATGGAAGTATGGTTGTTAGCTCTGCTAAGACGGCAATTCATGCAGTTTTACTTTTGAATTTTTGTGTTATTATTTTAAGAGCTTTGATAGATTTTAGTGTTTATCAGACGATTGCCCAAGAGGGGGTTGATCCTGTTTCTGTCATCAGTATGATTTGGATGCTTTTTGCCGGCATGGGACTATTGATAACTTTTGTTATGCTTAAAGTGCGTTTTTTGAGGGCAAATTTGGGCGTATTAATGAGTCTTATATTAGCCCTATCTTTGGTTGTTTTAGGCTCCGTTTTGCAAGAAAATATTCTGATATATTGTGGTGCCAGTTGTTTTATGGTGAGTGAATATTTTTATATGGAGAAGTATTTTATATTATGGTCAAAACCCTTTATTGTTAAACAAGGGATTCAGTTGCAAAGATTTAGATGGTTGCTGATTGTGCCATTAGGATTTATTTTTATTGGTGCATTATTGTTGACAGAGCCTATGTTATATATTCCTTTGACACTTGTTATATTGGGTATGATTTGTATCGTGCTTTTGGGCGTTGTCAGACATTGTTATGGACGGCAATTGATGCGTTTGTGTGCTCTTAGAGTGTGGCCACAAGGCCCATTAGTTTTGACATATTCTGCCCTTAATCAAATGATTGATCAAGGTTTGTCCAAAAAACCCGCCGAAGTTATTTATTTCCTTAGAATTTTGCAAGAAGGGGATTCTCCTGTTTATCGTAAACGATTGATGGCTGCATTAGAAAGCTCTTCTATTTCTGTGAGATTATTTGCTTTAAAAAAATTAGAAAAATTATCTTTAACCGCTCCAGAGCAGAAAATAATTCATAAGCTCTTCCAATCAGATGCGTGCGAAGAAGTTCAGAATATGGCATTAGGACTTTTGATTGCAGATGGATTAGAAAGCGGTAATGCAAAAACATGGAAAAAGTATAAGGCCTATCTTACCAATAAAAAGTATGTTTTTGGCGCCTGTATTGGCTTTTTGACCGGAAGAGGTGTGTGGTTGCATGATGTGGTACAATGTGTTTTGACCCTGAGTAATAGCTGTAAAGAAACGGATAAAATTAATGCCTTGACTATTATGAAAATGCGCCCAAGACCAGAGTGGATAGAACCGATTACCACTTTATTAAATGATGAAAAACATACCATTAAAAAGGCGGCTCTTCAAGCTGCGGGAAGCTTAGCAAGCCCGATTTTGCTCAATCGTATTTTATCATTGTTAGATAAGCCTCGTTGGCGTGATGTAATTTGGGAAGTATTAGATCGGTATGGAAAGGTGGCTTTCCCGGCTTTTGAGAAAGCGTTAACTAATGAGGATGTTCCTTTAGACAGAAGACGAGAAATTGTTCTATTCCTAGGACGTTTGTCTAGTGGAGAAGGTGTTCAAATTTTATTGCGTTCTTTGTTTGTTGTAAATAGAATATTGCGCCCGTATATCATTGATGCTTTAACTGATTCAGGTATTGTTTGGGTTCATCAAGATCGAAAAAAATTGCTGCGTAGAGCAATTCAGTTAAATGAACAGGAATGGCAACAAATGAAAAGATTATTAGATTGGATTGATCATGTGAATTTTCCCAAGCTTCAAAAGGCAATATCCTTGTTAAGGGAGGCTATTCAAGAGGAAATGGCGCGCACCCGTCATATTGTGTTGGATTTATTAGAGTTATATTCTTTGCACCCATTGTTTAGACAGGCAATAGAGACATTGAAAGAGGATCAGTGGACGGCTTATCCTGCTGCGGTGGGTAATTTACAGGACATGTTACAAAAGCGTCTTTACCAGCGTGTTCGGGAAATTTTGCTATATCCGCAAATGCAACCTGAGATGGTGATGGACCATAAAGGTGATGTCGCCGAATTGCTCAATACATTTTTATTAAACCCGCCCAATTGGGTAACCCCATGGATGAAAGCAGTGGCCATATTTTGTTGGCGCTTACATGGGGGTACAGGTGGTTTAAATGCGGTGCGTCAAAGCCTAAAATCTCATGATTGGATTGTGTTGGAGACAGCAATATATACTTTGGGAAAATTGGAAAAACATCGTAAAAATGTTGAAGATATGATTTTGTCTATCCCAACACACTATTTATTAAAACAAAATTTTCAAGAGTTATTGGAGGAAGCAAAATGTTAGTTACGATTGAAAAAGTTTTGGTTTTGAAACAACTTGCATTGTTTAAAAATGTGTCCAATATGGCTTTGTCCGATTTGATTAGTTTGTCGGAAGAAATGAGTGTGAAAAAAGGGACGTCTTTAATATCAAAAGATACACAAAATAAAACTGTGTTTTTTATTTTGTCCGGGGCATTGAAATGCCAAAGACAAGGAACTTCTGAGTTGATATCTGCCCCACAAGTTGTTGGGTTGGATAGCGCTTTTTTAATTGGTTCTCCATCGGAAGATATTATAACGACAAGCCAAACAATCATGTTGAAAATTACTTCAGAAAAATTGTATCGGATGATGGCATTACATCCGTCTTTGGCAAAAGCAATTTTAAATGAGTTGAGTGAGCAAATTCATCAGAATAGAAAAAAAGATTGATTTTTTTATAAACAATCTTTAAAATGAAAAGACTAAAAGAAGGGGGAAATATGTTTCATAAAAAAGAAAAACAAAAAAAGTTGAACGAACCTGTTGAAGCTGTGGCGAATCGGAAACATTCTAAGCCGATGAGTTTTGGTTTGTTCTTGTGGCGTTTTACTGTTGTTATTTTATTGATTGCATTAAACGCTGGTTTATGGGCATATGCCGCTTATGAAATTAAAATCTCGCAGGAAAAAAGAGAGTTTGATTTGCGAAAGCAACAACAAATCTTGTTGGCCCGCGAACAAAAACGCAAACAAGCATTGGAAGATGCGGTGGCTTTGGTGAATGATGAACCTATCACTATGGCGCAAGTGCGTGACTTCGTAAATAGTATGCCTCAATTGGCAGAATTGCCGTTTGAAACTGTGTATCCAAATGTATTAGATATGATGATTAATAGTCGGGTTGTTATGTTGGGCGCCGCCCAAGCAGGTGTTCCAGAACGTCCGGAAATTAAACGGTTGTTGAGTCAATCTGAGGAACAAATTGTCGGACAGACATATTTGGACGAGCTTTTATCGGCTCAGGTGAGTGAAGCGGAATTGCAAGCCTTGTATGACAAGGAAGTCAAAGAATTTAGACGTGAAGAAGAGATTCATGCTCGCCATATTTTAGTCAAAACAGAACAAGAAGCTAAGGATTTGATTATTCAACTGAAAGCTGGTGCAGATTTTGCAGAATTGGCCAGTAAAAAATCTTTGGATGAAAATACAGAGGGCGGTGATTTAGGTTATTTCACAAAAGGAATGATGATCCCCGAATTTGGAGATGTTGTTTTTGATATGAAAAAAGGACAACTATCTAACCCGATCAAAACACCTTTTGGCTGGCATGTCGTGTTGGTAGAAGATAAACGTTTGGCAAATCCTCCCGCATTTGAAGATGTTCGGGATGAAATTCGTCGTGCTGTGATGGAGACAAAACTGCAAGCTGTTTTGTCGGCAGAAAGAGCAAAGATGAATGTTCAAGTTTTAAAACCTTCGGCCTCGAATTAATTACAGCAATGATTTTTAAACATAAATAATCACTTGTTTTTTTTGAAAAAAGAAGGTACAATAAGCTGTTTTTAAAGGGTATGCAATGCGATTTTTATCAACACTTGTGAGTTTGTTCTTTTTTGGGTCCGTAGCGGTGGCAATAATTGCCTTTGTCATGGTGTTGCGTTATTCGATTGGTTTGCCGGATTATCATCAATTAGAAAATTATGAACCGCCCATTATGACCCGGCTGTATGCAAATGATGGCTCTTTGTTGATGGAGTATGCCACAGAAAAACGTACTTTTGTTCCGATTGAGAAAGTTCCAGAACGATTGAAACAAGCTTTTTTGTCTGCAGAAGATAAAACTTTTTTCCAACATGGTGGTATTGATATTTTTGGTTTGATGCGTGCTATATGGGTGAACATTCAAAATATTGGGCGTCATCGTCGTCCTGTTGGAGCTTCTACTATTACACAGCAAGTAGCAAAGAATTTTTTACTTACTTCGGATCGAACATTGGCCCGGAAAATAAAGGAAGCACTGTTGGCGCGTAAAATAGAAAAAGCGTATACAAAAGAGCATATTTTGGAACTTTATTTAAATGAAATTTATTTAGGAATGGGATCTTATGGTGTGGCAAGTGCCGCTTTAAATTATTTTGATAAAGCGATGAACGAGCTGACATTGGGTGAAATGGCGTATTTGGCGGCTTTGCCTAAGGCGCCGAACAATTATCATCCTGTGAAAAACGCGGCAGCGGCAAAGGAACGTCGTGATTGGGTGTTGCAACAAATGTTTGCAAATAAATATATTACGGAAAGTGAGCTAAATGAAGCAAAAGAAGAACCTATTACATTAAAGAAACGGACCCAAGCAATATCCAAAGACGGACAATATTATGCCGAGGAAGTGCGGCGTTTTGTTGTGAATAAATTTGGTGAAAATTCCATTTATTTAGGCGGATTATCTATACGGACGGCTTTAAATCCAAAATTACAAGCCTATGCTGTAAAGGCTTTGCAAGACGGATTGATTAATTATGATAAACGGCATGGTTGGCGTGGCCCTGTTGCACATGCGGATGAAAATGGCATGGAAGAATTAAAAAAATACGCCCAAGAATATGCCCCGCAAAATTGGCAGTATGCCTTGGTTGAAAAAGTAGCAGATCAAGAGGCAGAAATTCGTTTGGCGGATGAATCGACAGGCATTATTCCTATCGCCGAAGTGCTGTGGGCCCAAAAAGCTTTGGAAAATGGTCGTATTTCCTATACAGAGGTCAAAAAAGTATCAGATGTTTTGACAGCTGGTGATATTATTTTAGTGGCTCAAAAAAAAGGCAATTATTATACTCTTCATCAAATGCCAAATGCAGAAGGCGCCTTGGTTGCACTTGATCCACATACTGGACGAGTGTTGGCCATGCAAGGAGGATTTGCTTTTGAACGCAACCAATTTAATCGTGCGGTGCAGGCCTATCGTCAACCAGGTTCGTCATTTAAGCCTTTTGTGTATACTGCCGCTTTGGATTCTGGATATACGCCATCTAGTTTAATTTTGGATGCGCCAATAGTGATGTCCAATTTTGATGGTTCTAAGTGGAAACCTGAGAACTATTCAAAACAATTTTTTGGCCCAACTACGCTGCGTGTAGGCATTGAAAAATCGCGCAACCTCATGACCATTCGTTTGGCTCAGGCTTTGGGTATAGGGAAGGTTATTGAATATGGTAAGAAGTTTGATATTTCAAACAAATTAGAGCCGAATTTGACAATTGCTTTGGGGGCAGGGGAAACGACTTTGTTGCGCTTGACGACTGCTTACGGCATGTTGGTCAATGGAGGTAAAAAAATCAGTCCTATTTTTATCGATCGTATTCAGGATCGAAATGGTCGAACAATCTATAAAACAGGAAATCGTCATTGCGAGGGATGTTCTGGAGAGGAAGCAAAGCCCGAGGAAAAACCTGTTTTATCAGATGATCGTGAACAAATACAAGATCCAGCCAGTGCTTATCAAATGGTCAATATCATGACGGGTGTTATTGCTCGAGGAACGGGTGCCGCCGTTCGGTCATTAGAGCGAAATTTGGGTGGTAAATCTGGTACGAGTAATGACAATATAGATGCTTGGTTTATTGGATTTTCACCCGATTTAGTTGTTGGTGTTTGGATTGGTTTTGATAACCCGAGACCTTTGGGTCCGCATGATACCGGTGGTGTTGTGTCTGCTCCAATTTTTAGGGACTTTATGAAGGCTGCACTGACAAATAAACCGGATATACCATTCCGTGTGCCATCTTCTGTTAAATTAGTGCGTGTCAATGCGACGACGGGCAAGCCCGCAAAGGCAGGAGAGCAAAATGTTATTATGGAGGCATTTCGCTTAGATACAGATTTATCTAAACCCGAAAAAGTCTTAGGCAAAGATATCATTTTACATACCACAGATCAAAGTATCCCAGATTTGGGAGGAATTTATTAACTTAGGAGCAAAGTATGAAAGCCGAGATGATTGCTTTAAAAGAAAAGTACGACAGCATTTTAATGCTTGTCAAGGAGCGTCTTTGACTGGGATAAAGCCCATGCTAGATTAAAGGAATTGGATGATTTAACGTCGGATCCGAATTTATGGGATGATGCGGAGCGTGCGCAAAAGTTGATGAGTGAGCGGACATCCCTTGCCAATCAAATTAAAAGAATAGATGATTTGACTGCTTTGGTGGCTGATGGATACAGTATGATTGAGTTGGCCGAGGCGGAGGAAGATGAATCATTATTAAAAGAGGCAGAAAAAAGCTTTGTCGGTTTAGAAAAAGAAATGGATAATTTTGAATTAGAATCTTTACTGTGTCAAGAAGGTGATTCAAATGATGCCTTTTTAGAGATTCATTCTGGTGCCGGAGGAACAGAGGCACAAGATTGGGCCAGTATGATTTTGCGCATGTATGAGCATTGGGCCGATCAAAATGGTTATAAAACGGAAATAATGGAACTTTCTGATGGGGAAGAAGCGGGTATCAAATCGGCAACATTAAAGGTGAATGGATTGAATGCCTACGGATGGTTAAAATTTGAATCAGGCGTTCACCGTTTGGTGCGTATTTCTCCGTTTGATGCAAATGCTAGACGGCATACAAGTTTTTGTTCAGTATGGGTTTATCCCGTTGTGGACGAAAGTGTAAAAATTGATATCAATCCGGCGGATTGCAGAATTGATGTATATCGCTCTAGCGGTGCCGGTGGCCAGCATGTGAATAAGACGGAAAGTGCTGTGCGGATTACGCATATTCCTACGGGGATTGTGGCGGCTTGTCAAACGCAGCGCAGTCAGTTTGCGAATCGTGATGAAGCGTGGCGTATGTTGCGCGCACGATTGTATGAGCTGGAATTACAAAAACGTCGTGCGGCACAAGGCGCTATTGAAGCTCAAAAAGGTGATAATGGTTGGGGCAATCAAATTCGATCTTATGTGTTGCAACCATATCAAATGGTCAAAGATTTACGAACAGGTTATGAAACATCCGATACATCCGGTGTTTTGGATGGAGATTTAAATGGCTTTATGCGCGCCAGCTTGGCCAATTTGAAAAAGAGGAAGGGAGAGTAGGACATGAAACATATTTCATTTTTTCGACGAGCAAAGGTGTTGGATGATAAATTTAGAACTTTTTTAATGAATATTATTTCAGCCGGGGTTGTTTTTAATCAAGCCACGGAGATTTTTTTAAAAAAACAGGCCAGCTCTGAATTTATGCAAAAAAAAGAGAAAATTCGTTTGTTAGAACGTGAAAATGATAGCTTGCGGCGCGAAATAGAATCAGCTTTATATCGACAAATGATTTTACCAGGTATGAGATCGGATATTTTGGCTTTGACAGAGGGATGTGATCGTGTGATCAATCAATATGAAAAGGTTATTTTATCTTGGTCTGTTGAAAAAATGAAATTGCCAAAAGATTTTTATGAAACGATTATTACTTTGGTTCAAGAAACACAAAATTGTGTGGATGCATTGGTGGATGCTGTGAAAGCATTCTTTGATGGTCAGGTGAGTATAGATGAGGAAGTCCAACGATGTTATTTTAAAGAACATGTTGTTGATCAATTAGCTTTTCAATTAAAAGAACAGATTTTTCAGAAAAAAATATCATTATCTAATCAATTGCAGATGAAAGGCTTTGTGCTTGCATTAGAAAAAATTTCTGATTTGGCGGAAGACGCTGCTGATAGACTTAAGGTTATTTCGGTGAAGCACGCGTTATGATGTATATATTCTTACTTGGCGGCTTGTTTTTAGGATGGTCATTCGGGCGTAATAATCTGAGTAATGTCTTTGGAACGGCCATTGGCACTCGAATGGTTTCTTTTCGTTTAGCGGCGGGTTCGGCCGGATTGTTTATTTTGTTGGGTGCATTGTTTTCTAGTTCGGAAACAACAGAGTCAATGAAAGCGTTGGCAGATATCCCGACTGTTTTTGGGGCATTTTTAATTAGTATTTCTATCGCGTTGACAATTTTATTTGCAAGTCGATTTGGAATTCCTGTTTCCATTGCACAAAGTTCTGTTGGTGCGTTGGTCGGGTGGAATATCTTTTTCCATATAAAAAATGATTGGCAAGTTTTGAGTGAAATGATCAGTGCTTGGTTTATTTGCCCCATTATGGCGGTAATATTAGCAATTATGGGATTTTATTGCACACGATTTTTACTTAAACACATACCCATTCCCTTATTGTATAGAGATATGTGGGTGCGATTTTTATTAATTTTAAGTGGCATTTATTCTTCCTATTTTTTAGGCGCAAACAATATACCGGCAATAGCGGGCCCCTATTTGAACACAAATATAATGAGCGCCGTGTGGATTATTTTCCTGATAGGCTTATCTATTGCTATTGGTGCATTGATGGCGGACAAAAGGGTTATTGAAACGGTTAGCTCTGGGCTTTATCCGCTTTCTCCTATGGAGGCATTGGTTGTCGTTTTTGCTTGTGGTTTAACCTTATATTGTTTTTCTTCAAAGGGATTAGAAATTTTGTTGTTGGGTTTAGGTTTGCCGACATTTCCGTTAGTTCCTATTCCAACCTCCAGTGTTTTGGTGGGAAGTATTATTGGTGTTGGTTTGGCCAAAGGACATGCCGGTATCCGTTGGCAAGCATTAGGTAAGGTTTTTATCTCGTGGTTTTTGGTGCCCGTCATTTCTGGCTTGATTTGTAATGTTATTTTGGCTATTTTAATACACATGGGGGCATCTCTGTGAGAAAAAAAATTTGGCATTTTTCCAAAAAGACAACAATTTGGCTTTATCGATTTTTTGAAGCCTTTGTAGCGTTAGTTTTGGTGATTTTCGGCTTAGTTTTTTGGAAGCTTTACACTGAGCCGATGGATGCTAAATTTATGTTGCCAACTTTGTCGGAGGTTTTGTTGCCCGAAGATTCTCAATATAGTTTGGATGTAGACACAGCTGTTTTGAGCGCGGGTTTTTATGAAGATGGATTGTTCCATTTAAAAATAAAAGATTTAAAATTAATTCGTCCAGATCAAACTGTTGTTATTAGGTTGCCGAATGTCAGTTTGTCATACGGGTTTTTTCATGTATTAACTTTGAATTATTTGCCGGATAGGTTGACCATTCATCACCCTCGTATTCAAATGAATATTGATAAAGACGGACAATGGTCGTTGGCTAATGAATCTGAAAAAGATGAAAAGGTTCAGGCAGAAAAGAAAGCAACAATTAAGTGGCCCCAATTGGAGCGTATTTTAAAACACGCACTCTCTTTCCAACGGATTGTTGTGACAGATGGTGTTTTACATGTGACCAGCCAAGAACAGGATTTTATTGTTCCTCAATTTGGATTACAGTTATATCGTCAGTACGGATTTAGACATGTAGCACATTTCAAAGCGGTTGTGAAAACAAAAGATCATTTGATCGATATCAATACAAAGGCGACATATAATCGATTTATGAAAAATTTAGATATCGAAATGATGGCGGGGCCTGTTTATTTGGCGGATTTTGGTCAGTTTGTGCCAATATTGAAACAAGCAGATTTTCCGGTTGGTGTTGTGTTGAATGCAGAATTTTCCAATCGCAAGAAAAGAAAAAATATCATAGAAAGTTTGGAAAAATTACAGTTTCAAATTAAGACCGCATCAGCGGGGACTCTCGTGCTCCCATCTCCTATTCACAATACTTACTTTTTGGAGTCTGCGGAAATCAATGGTGTAGCAACAGAGGGTTTTAAAATTTTGAAGATAGGACAATCCGAAGTCAATTTAAAACATGGTATTTCTGCAAGTCTTCAAGTTGATGTATCGGGTATGGATGTATTTTTTAAAAAACAGAAGTTGGATGTTTTAAAAACGATTTTGAAGGCACAAGTTAAAAATGTTCCAATGGATCAGGTTACTGAAGTATGGCCCGCGGAGTGTGGCCCGGATGCTCATGCATGGGTCAAAGAGCATTTAAAATCCGGTATGGTTCCAACGGCAGATTTTACTTTAACTTTTAATGGCGGAGAAATGGTGGATGTTTTCGGGGATGTGAAAACAGAAGGTGTTTTGGTCGATTATTTGCCAGAAATGCCTGCCGTTGAAAATGTCAGCGCGGATGTTTTGTTATATCCGAATGAAGTGAAAATTTTGGCCTCGAAAGGAAATGTCGGATCGGTAAAATTATTGGATGGTAAGTTGCTTTTCAGTCCATTGGATGCGGAAGTGACGAATTTAAATATTTTATTGGATTTAAAAGGGCCCATTTCGGAGATGTTGTTGGCTATTGATAAGAAACCTTTGAGTTTATTGGAGGATGTTAAATTTGATTGGAAAAAAATTCAAGGAAATGCCGAGACGAAAGTGCAATTGGATATGCCATTGGATGAAACGCGAATTTCTGATGAGTTATTAGTAAAGGTTGAGGCAACAGGAGAAGATATAGGAACAACCTTTAAAAAGATTCCTTTTACTTTGAGTGATGGCATGGCGAAGCTGTCTGTAACCAATGAACAGTTGGATTTAACGGGAGAAATAAAATATCAAGGACAACCTTTGACAATTACTTGGCAGGAAGATTTTACGCCACCTAAAAAGACAACATCTTCTTATGCTTTAAAAGGTAAAATTGATGCAAAAACATTGCAGCCCTTTGTTTCGGACATCGAAAAATATGTTTCGGGACCTGTGGATATGGATATTACCTTAAAGCGGATAGCCCCTAAGCGGTTATGGGAAGGAAAAGGTTTGTTTGACTTTAAAAATTCTTCTTTTGTATTGCATCCTTTGTCAACAAAGAAAAATGCCAAAGAACAAGCTGTGTTGGAATTGAATATTGCAGATACTAAAGCGGATTGGAGTGTTGGGATGGGACAATTTGATTTAACTGGAACCTCCCAAAAAGAACCTTTGTCGCTTAAAGGATCAGTTGCCTGGGGAAAACAATGGGAGTTTCAGGTTGAAGAAGCTAAGTCTAAAGATAATCAATTTCATGGATTTGCAAAAAAACAGGATGATTCTTTTATTTTCGATCTAGAAGGAGACAGTTGGAATTTATCCCAGTTAAAAGAAATGCCTTTGTTGCAAAAATCGAATACAACAGAAGAAAAAACGGTGCTGCCTAAAGATATTGTTTTAAAGGCTCGGTTGAACAAATTGATTTTAAATAAGAGTAAACCGCTCAAAGATGTTATTATCACTGGGGAAAGAAAGAAAAACTTTTGGAAGTATTTCCAAGTGGAAGCGGTGGCAAAAACGCCATTTGGTTTATTATATGCCCCAGAAAAAAATGCTTTCCAAGGAGGCTTTGCTGATTTTGGGATGTTGATGTCATATTTGGATATTTCCGATCGTTTCTCCGGGGGCAAAGGATACATTGATTCCAAACAAGATAAAACAGGACTTGTTAGTGGTATCATCAAAATTGAAAACACAGAGTTGATGGAAACCGGTTTTATGTTGCAGGCGATGTCTATTTTGGGAATTGTTGATGCTATTCGTGGTAAAAACATTGTGTTTGATGAAATTCTTGTGCCATTTGAATTTTCTCCCGCCGGAGAGTTTAAATTAGGAGATGCCTATGCGGCTAGCTCGAATATCGGTGTGACATTTCATGGAATAATTAATTGGGATGCTCTTGACATTGCCGGGGCTGTTATCCCAGCTTATTTAGTGAACAGTTTGCCCGGAAAGATTCCATTGATTGGTGCTTTATTCAGAGAAGGTGAAGGTGGCGGTTTAATTGGGGCAAAATACAGCTTAGAGGGATCGCCATTTAATCCTGAATTGGAATTCCATCCGTTATCTAGTATAGCTCCGGGCGCGCTTGGTTATATTTTTTAACAAGGAGAAGAGATGCCAAATATACAAAATGTAAATGAAAGAATTATCGCGGTTGGGGCAGATGACAGACGTTTAGAGTTGTTTGAAAATATCTATCCTCTTCCTAATGGTGTGTCGTATAA
Organism: uncultured Alphaproteobacteria bacterium; assembly: GCA_905236245.1. Lineage (GTDB taxonomy): Bacteria > Pseudomonadota > Alphaproteobacteria > CAAHEQ01 > UBA3637 > UBA3637. Next base: position 24,584 of record CAJOPC010000029.1, on the reverse strand, counting down.
CAGCTATCTTATCTTGGAGGGAAAAACAGCCTTGATGGATACAGCGGATATTTCCGTTGCAGAGGTGTTTTTTGAAAATGTTGCTGCGGCATTGAATGGTCGGCCATTGGATTATGTGATCGTGCAACATATGGAGCCGGATCATTCGGCAACTTTGGCCGATTTAATTCGAAAATATCCCAATGTAACGGTGGTATGTAATGCTAAAACAGAAAGTATGATTCATCAATTTTTTCGAGAAGATTTAGTGTTTTCTACTCAGATTGTGAAAGAGGGAGATACCTTGCATTTAGGTAATTTATCATTGCAATTTATAATGGCTCCGATGGTTCATTGGCCGGAAGTGATGATGACCTATGTCCCGGAAAGTAAAATTTTGTTTTCAGCCGACGCTTTTGGTTCATTTGGCGCGTTGGATGGCGCTTTGTTTGCCGATGAAGTTGATTTTAAAGAAAATTATTTAAGCGAGGCCCGTCGCTATTATGCCAATATCGTTGGTAAATATGGGGCGCCGGTTCAAGCGGTTTTAAAAAAGGCGAGCGCCCTAGATATTCAAATGATTTGTCCTTTGCATGGTTTGGTTTGGCGTAAAGATTTAGAGTTTTTGTTAGATAAGTATCAGAAATGGTCAACATATCAGCCGGAGGAAAAATCAGTTGTGGTGGCCTATGCCTCTATGTATGGAAATACGGCGCATGTGGCGGATAAGTTGGCGGAAAAATTAGTGGATAAAGGGTGGCCGGTTTGTGTCTATGATTTATCCAAAACGGGTCGAGATTTCGTTCTGGGTGAAGTGTTTCGTGCTTCGCATTTAATTTTGGCTGCAACAACGCATGATGGCAATTTGTTTGAGCCAATGGAATATTTGTTGCGAGAGATGGTGGCTCATGGTGTTCAAGGGCGCAAAGTTGCTTTGGTTGAAAATGGCTCATGGGCTCCAATGGCAGCCAAACAAATGCAGACCTTATTGGAATCAATGAAAGATATGGTTGTTGTTGATCCGGTTATAACGGTTAAATCAACGCTAGCTCCCGCTCAGGAAAATGAGCTGGATAATTTGGCAGAAGCATTAGTAAATTAGGGCTTTTAGCGTAAAATTTGTTGACATTATATGGATATTTATATATGCTAGACACATAAAGTGTAATGCAAGGCATTGCTTTTGGATTAGATAAAAGAGAGGAATAAATGCCTAAGGTAAGTGTACTGATGCCTGTTTATAGAACAGAACCTGCTTATTTAAAAGAAGCAATAGAAAGTGTTTTGCATCAGACATATCCTGATTTTGAACTTTTGGTTTTAGATGATTGCCCAAAGGATTTGCGAGAATCCATTGTTAAGTCCTTTAAAGATAAACGAATTAAATATTTTAAAAATGAAAAAAATATGGGCATATCTCAAAGCCGTAATAAATTGTTAGCCTTGGCACAAGGTGAATACATTGCTGTTATGGATCATGATGATATTGCTATGCCAACACGTTTTTCAGAACAGGTCAAGATCCTGGATGAAAATCCCAAAATTGGGGTGGTCGGCAGTTGGGTGGAAAGATTTCCGGCAACTAAAATTGCAAAATATCCTGAACATAATCAAGATATTGAGCGGTATTTAATGCAGGGTTGTGCAGTAGCCCATACGGCAGCAATGGTGCGCAAATCAATTTTAAAAAATGTGCAGTATGAGGAACAATATAGCCCGGCCGAAGATTATTGCCTGTGGTGCCGGTTGATAGGAAAGACGGAATTTTATAATGTCCCAAAAGTATTGATGAAATATCGTTGGTATGAGGGGAATACTAGTAAAGCCCAAGCAACAAAAATGTCAAAGGCTGCGGATGCAATACATTCTTTTGTGCGGGCAGAGCATTCAAATATTTGGCAAGAAGTGTGTGAAAATGTGCCGAATATTGTGCGCTTGAAATTGTTTGGGGCCATTCCGTGTGGAAAATTTATACAACATGGCAACAAACGTAAAGGCGTTTGGAAATGGTTGCCGTTTATCCGTATGAAAACGAAAATTTGTGATGCTCAAGCGGGGACAAAAGAGCAGAGTTTGTTGGCACAGAAGATTTTAATTCATTGCCATATATTTTATCCAGAGTTATGGGTAGAGTTGAAAAGATGTATCGGAAATGTAGGAGCTTATCCTTTTGAGCTATATGTGACAATGGTTCAAGAGAATCTTGAACTTGAGAAAGATATTCGAAAAACTTTTCCTCGGGCTCATATTGAGGTAGTGGAAAATCGTGGTTATGATATTGGGCCCTTTGTTCATGTGCTTAACAAAGTAGATTTAAATAACTATTCGTATGTTATTAAATTGCATACAAAGCGGGATATGCCAGTTGGAGCTGTGCTGCATTGTATGGATGTTGGAGGAAGTAGGTGGCGTGATTACTCACTTTCATTTTTAAAGACATCGGGTGCTTTTGAAAATGTAATGCAGTCTTTTGCGCAAAATAAAAAGTTGGGTATGCATGGGGATTATCATTTAATTTTGCCTAAGGAATATCAAGATGAAAAAAGTGCTGGAAAAGCTCAAAAAATGATACAGAAGCTAGGTTTTAAAAGTGAGAATTTTGCCTTTGTTGCGGGCTCGATATTTATTGCGCGAGCAAAATTATTTAAGCCTCTCCAAAAATTAAAAATAAAATGGACAGATTTTGAAGAGCCAGATGCAGAGCATAAAAAATCCACATTTGCCCATGTTGTGGAACGTTTTTTGGGATATTTAGTGGTGGCACAAGGAATGCAAATTTTGGATGTGGTAACGCCTCACCAATATAGTGGGGTGTTCTGGAATATGCTTCGAAAGTTTAGTCTTTTTTTATACAGGCGTAAGGTGAATCAAAAAGGGATATTGACGATTCGCATTTGTCGTATACCGATTTATATGAAAAATATAAGCAATAAAACACCAAATTCTCAAGAATCAGAAAGCTGTAATCGATGGAGTTGTGTTTGGAAAAAAGAAAAATGTCCAAATGGGCGAAGACATATTTATATTTTTGGTATAAAGGTTTTTAGCTATAGGCATAGGAAAAGGAAAAAACAAGTTGAATGGACTTTGGATGATATTTTAAATGTGCAAAAATCCTATAAAGCTATAGAACAGAAAATTCAACAGAAAGTGGCCCAAAATCAGCCCATCAAAGTAGCCTTTTTAGTAACATTGCCAGCTATGTTTCCCGCCAAGCCTTTAATGGAAAAGATGTGCCAGGATAAAGCTTTTCAAGTGACTATCTTGGCTGTTCCAGATTTTCGTTTTGGACCAGATCGTGCTAAAAGTAATCTAGAGCAATGTGTAACAGAATTAAGTGCTTTTAAAGATCATTTATACGCTGCTCCACTTGTTGAGAAAAAAGATAGTTTAAATCTAAAAGATATTGCGGATATTTTATTCTTGCCGTTTTTTTATGATGTTTCTCATCAAAAATATAGTTTGAATAGCATTATACAGCAAGGGATTTTGCCGGCTTTGGTAAGTTATGGGATGGATAATAGTTTTTATTCGCGAAAGTATGTTATCGCTTCACAAGAGTATGGATTGCTTTGGCGGATTTTTACGGATTCTGAATTCACATTGAAAGAGTTTCAAGAGTTTTCCATTTTAAAAGGTAAAAATGTTGTTTTGTCTGGGTATTGCAAAATGGATCAATATAGGAACATTTCTCATGAATCTGAGCCAAAGACCCTTATCATTGCGCCACATCATTCGATTAAAGGAGGCTTTAATGATGTGATGTGTTTATCTAATTTTCTAAAATATTCAGATTTATTTTTAAAATTGCCAGATATGTATCCTGGCCTCCGTTTTATTTTTCGTCCTCACCCGGCTTTATTGCCAGTGTTAGAACGCGGTACTTTTTGGGGGAAAGCTAAAACAGAAAAATATATGAATGATATGGCAACTAAAGAAAACGTACGAATTAGTTTAGGTGGTAATTATCTTGAAGATTTTGCACAAAGTGATGGAATTATTCAAGATTGTGGTTCTTTTTTGACAGAATATTTTTATACCTTAAAACCTCAATTATATCTTTTAAAAACACCTAAAGATATTGAGGATAAATTTATTCCGTTAGGACAGGCTTGTTTGCATCATTGTTATCAAGGATATACTGAACAAGATATTTTGGATTTTATTGAAAAAATTATTATTAAAGAACAGGATGTAAAAAAAGAAACTAGAGAGAAATTTGCCAAAGAATCAATTATGGTAAATTATGGACATGTTTCTGAGGTTATTATAAAATATCTTAAAGTCTTTTGGGGAGTTAAAAAATGAGATAAATAATAATTTACTCTAGATGTTTGTTCTACAAAGACAAAGAAATTTTTAACGGAAGGGAATAAGGATGAAAATAATTAAAAAAATTAAAAAAGCAAACGGTCGACGTTCCATCTATTTTTGTGGTATTAAGGTTTTTAGCTATAAGGGGAAGAAGTCTCGTCGCTCGGGTTTTTTGACAGAGCAAGATTTGTTGGAAATCCTCAATATGACCGTGGATATCAGAAATTGCCCCAAGGCAAAGGGAAAGCTTAGAAAGTTGCAAATTGCAGATACATTGTTGTTAAAGATTTTCCATAACATTTGCCAAAAACATAAAATTAATTATACCTTGGAGGGAGGAACTTTGCTTGGCGCAATCCGGCATCAAGGCTTTATTCCTTGGGATGATGATTTGGATATTTCAGTTTTATATGATGATTATGAAAAAGTTGTCGAGGTGTTGCGTAAGGAGTTGCAAGGAACAAATTTGATTCTTTATGGGGTGGATAAGACTCGTTTTGGTAATGATACATTGCGTATTACACATAAAAATTTTGATAAATTAAATTTGGATATTTTTTACGCACATCCTTGTTTAGCAACGTATGCGGATAAGGAAAAAATAAAATCCATTTGGACGGCTTATAATGCAGAGTATTATAAACAATATGCCCAAATACAACCGGTTGAAAATTTTGAAACTCTTAGGAATTGGCGCAGGGAGTTAAATTCGAAATTTGAAAAGGAAATCGGGGGATGTTCATTTGATAAGTGCAAAGGGCTTGTGCATAAGATATCTTCTGATTTTTATTTTATTGAAAAGGAAGATTTGTATCCATTAAAATTGACAAAATTTGAAGATTTTGAGTTTCTTTCGCCCAACAGGGCTATCAAAATTTTAGAAGGAGAGTATGAAGATTGGACTTCTTTCCCTCCGACTTTGTCTCATCATGGTTCAATGTTCTTAAAGTTTAATGAGGAAGAAATTGATCCGATTATAGAAGAATTACAAAATCTTTTGAAAACGAAATTTAAAGAATAATGAAAGGATAAATATGACAAAAGTTTATGTCGGTATGGGCGCGGATTTATTACATCCGGGACATTTAAATATTATTTCAACAGCCGCAAAATATGGTGATGTTATCATTGGATTATTGACCGATAATGCGGTGGCTAAATTTTCACATCTTCCATATATGACGTATGATCAGCGTAAAATTATTATGGAATCTGTGAAGGGCGTAACAGAAGTGGTGATGCAGTCCACGCTTGATTACACAAAAAACTTGGAAAAAATTAAGCCGGAATATGTGGTACATGGAGATGATTGGAAGGTTGGTCCTCAGGCCAAAACTAGAGAAAAAGTGATAGAAACCTTAAAACAATGGGGCGGTCAATTGATAGAAGTGCCTTATACTCAGGGAATTTCATCTTCTGCTTTGAATAATGTGATGCGTGAAATTGGCACGACTCCAGAAATTAGATCGGCCCGGTTGCGCAGGTTGCTTGCATGCAAGGATATTGTTCGTGTTATGGAGGCCCATAATGGATTGAGCGGATTGATCGTGGAGCAAACGACTGTGGATAATAAAGGTTTCCCAGAGGAGTTTGATGCATTGTGGATTTCATCACTAACGCAGGCTACAGCCAAAGCAAAACCAGATAACGGTTTTTTGGATGCTTCGACACGAATTGCGGCGTTGTCTGAAATTTTAGATGTGACGACAAAGCCGATCATTTATGATGGTGATAGCGGTGGTCCGGCGGAACATTTTGTGTTCACGGTGAGAGAATTGGAACGCTTGGGCGTTTCTGCCATTATCATTGAAGATAAAATCGGACTCAAGAAAAATTCTTTATTCGGAACAGAAGTCAAACAGCAACAGGATACTATTGAAAATTTCTGTAACAAGATCGCTTCTGGGAAATCGAATCAAGTTACTGAAAATTTTATGATTATTGCAAGAATCGAATCTTTGATTTTGGAGCAGGGAATGGAAGATGCTATTGCACGGGCTAAAGCATATTTGGATGCCGGTGCAGATGGTATTATGATCCATTCAAGATCTAAGTTATTTGATGAAGTAAAAGAGTTTGCCAGATTATATAACCAGTTGCCAAATCGCAAGCCGTTGGTGGTGGTTCCGTCCTCCTATGCTTATGTCACCGAGGAGGAGTTGGTCGAGAATAATATCAATGTGGTTATTTATGCCAATCAAATGTTGCGGGCGGCTTATCCGGCGATGGTGCGTGTTGCTAAATCCATTTTAGAGCATCACCGCGCGAAGGAGGCTTCGGATGAATATTGTATGTCCATAAAAGAAATAATCAATTTGATTCCAGGAGGGAAAGTTGTTGAAAGCAAGTGATTTTTTTGACGCATTAAAAAAAGAGAACATGGATTTTTTCTGTGGTGTTCCGGATTCTCTTTTGAAGGATTTATGTGCTCATATTTATGCAAATTGTCCTAAGGAAAATAATATTATTGCCGCTAATGAAGGAAATGCATTGGCTATTGCAGCAGGACATTATTTGGCCACAGGAAAGCCAGCTGTGGTTTATATGCAAAATTCTGGAGAAGGCAATATCATCAATCCACTTTTATCTTTGGTGGATTCAGAAGTTTATAATATCCCGGCCTTGTTGATTATTGGATGGAGAGGAGAACCAGATGTGCATGATGAACCTCAGCATATCAAACAGGGAAAAATGACAATTCCTTTGCTTGAAACAATGGGCGTTCAATTTGAAATTTTGGAGGATATTTCTCAAGTTTCAAAAGCTGCCGAATACATGGCACAAACCTTAAAGCCATTTGCTTTTGTTGTTAGAAAAGGGACTTTTGAAAAATCTGTTCAAGACAAGGTATTAAACCCTTATTCATTGAGTCGGGAATCTGCTATTCAAGAAATTGTTAAATTGGTGATGGACACGGATATCATTGTGTCGACTACCGGGATGATTTCGCGCGAGTTGTATGAAAATAGGAAAACCCACGAGAAGGATTTTTTGACAGTTGGTTCTATGGGACATGCTTCCTCCATTGCTTTGGGAATAGCGTTGGCCAAAAAAGATCGCAAAGTATTTTGCTTTGATGGTGATGGCGCGTTATTGATGCATATGGGAGCTTTAAGTGTTATTGCTTTCCAAAAATTAAAAAATTTCAGACATATTGTTTTCAATAACGAAGCGCATGATTCGGTTGGCGGCCAACCGACGGTTGCATCCAACATTTGTATTACAGACATAGCCAAAAGCTGTGGTTATACCAGAGTTTATTCTGTTCAAAATTTAGATGAATTAAGGTCTGTATGGCTAGAGTTTTATAACTCGGATGGTACGAATTTGTTAGAAGTTAAAGTTCAAAAAGGAAACCGGGCTGATTTGGGGCGCCCAAAAGAAAGCCCTGTTGATAATAAAAAGATATTTATGAATTTTTTGAAAGGATAAAAAGATGATGAATATAAAGCGTAATGTTTTGTTGAATCCTGGTCCGGCTACAACAACAGATACGGTGAAAATGGCTCAAATCGTACCGGATATCTGTCCTCGTGAAAAAGAGTTTGCAGATTTAATGAAACAATTGCGATTAGATTTATTAAAAGTTGTTCATGCAGATCCGGAAAAATATGCTTCTGTTTTATTTTGTGGTTCTGGAACGATCAACATTGATGTTTGCTTAAATTCGTTATTGCCGGCCAATAAAAAAGTTTTGGTTGTGAATAATGGCGCTTATAGTTCAAGAGCAGTAGAAGTTTGTGAATACTATGGATTGCCTTTTATAAACTTGCAATTTCCTTATACGCAACAACCAGATTTGGAGCAGGTTGAAGAAACATTAAAAAACAATCCCGACATTGGTATTGTTTATACAACACACAATGAAACGGGAACCGGATTGTTGAATCCAATACGTGAAATCGGTGCAATCGCACATAAATATAACACCATATTCATTGTCGATACAACTTCGACGTTGGCGATGCGGCCGATCAATATGCAAGAGGACAATATTGATTTTTGTATGGCTTCTGCTCAAAAAGGATTGATGTCAATGACCGGCTTATCTTTTGTTATTGGCAATAAACAGGTAATTGAAGCTTCAAAAGATTATCCGAAGCGTTCTTATTATTGCAATTTATATTTGCAATATGATTATTTTAATAAAACGGGCGAGATGCATTTTACGCCGCCAGTTCAAACTATTTATGCGACAGTTCAAGCTTTAAAAGAATATTTTGAGGAAGGAGAATCGGCGAAGTGGGCACGGCACACACGCATTTTTAACGCTATTCATGCAGGATTGGATGAATTAGGATTTAAAGATGTTATTAAACGTGAATTGCAGGCTGGATTAGTTGTGTCGGTTTTGTATCCGGATGACCCGAATTGGGACTTCCAAAAAGTGCATGATTATTGTTATGAAAGAGGGTTTACGATTTACCCGGGCAAAATTTCGTCTACCAATACTTTCAGATTATGTGCTTTGGGTGCCATAGATGAACAAGATGTGAAGGACTTTTTTGTTGTTCTTAAAGAAGCATTGATGTATTACAAAATACAAATCCCTGTTATTTATAAGGATAAAGAATGACTAATGCAATTTTAATGGCTTCTGGATTGGGAACACGCATGCGGCCTTTGACGGAGAACAGGCCTAAGCCCTTAATCAAAGTGCATGGAGAGCCTATGATTGAGTCTATTCTCAAAAGTTTACAGGCGGCCAATGTGCGCGACATATATGTTGTTGTCGGATATTTGGCCGAACAGTTTGAGTATTTGAAAGATAAATATCCGAATATTACCTTGATTCACAATCCAGATTATAATTCTGCAAATAATATATCGTCCATTTATTATGCTGCTGAGTTTATGAAGCAGGATGATTGTTTTGTTTGTGAGGCGGATTTATACATCCCGGATCCGAATATATTAATGCCTATCCCAACATTTTCCGGTTATTATGGAAAAATGATTAGGGGAAGGTCTGATGATTGGGTCTTTGATATCAACAGCAGAGGATATATAACCAGAGTCGGTAAAAATGGCAATAATTGCTATAACATGACGGGGATTTCTTTCTTCAAAAAAAAGGAGGCCGCTTATATCGCCGAAAAGATTCAGGAAAAATATGCAAAGAGCTTAGATAGAAATTTATTTTGGGATGAAGTTGTCAATGAAAACTTGTCTTCTTTGGCATTAAAAGTTTTACCTATAGGGAAAGAAAAGATTATAGAAATTGATACGGTAGATGAGCTTAATTCCGTAAATGCAAATAATAAAATTCGGCCCATCAAACGTATGACGGGCCGAGGGCGAGGGCTTTAAATTTTGGGATATTTTTCTTTTATCTCAGTAATTTTGTCTTGCCATAAATTGGTTCCATTTATTTTGTCCCAATAGATCATATCTAACTGATCTTCGATAGAAGGATATTCGGCTTTTCTTTTTTCGGCATAGCTTTTTTCTGGTTCCGTTGGGGCATATCCGGTAACATACCACGAACCATTATAGGCTTGTTCCACGTCCATTTCTGTCATCCCGATGGATTGATAAAATTCTGTGTTTGTTCCAAAGCCAACAGAACATTCTTTTGTCGTTTCATTTGTAATTTTAGCATGCTTTTTCATATTATGCTCCTTTCAATGGATAGAAAATTGAAAATTTAATGTTCCCCGGAACGGAGTTTGTGTCGGAGGATAAAACATCATCTTTATCTAACACAATTATAGCATTGCGTTCTGGATTTCCTGTGCTTGTATATTCAAAGCCATAGACATTAGATCCGTTGACGGTGAGATATTTGCCACTGACAGATGATGCATTTGTATAACACAAGACATAAATGCCTGCTTTAGGCGCTGTATATGTTTCGGAACTCTTAGGAACGGAGATTGTTATGCCGGCACTATAATCGGGAATGTTTAAAGAAAGCAAACTGGCCTTTCCTGTGTCAGATAGGTTGTCCATATCTTTATTCGCTTTGCCGGATAGGGCGGTGGCGACTTCTGTGGCTTTGGTGGTTGCAATGCCGGCTTGTGTGGTGGCCGTTTGTGCTTGGGTCGTAGCAATAGTTGCTTTGTCGGCGGCAATGTTGGCTTTCGTTGTGGCGGTAGAGGCGGCACTTTGTGCAGTTTCTTTATAACTTTTTAAGGTGCTTTCTAACTCGTTGACAGCAATTGTAGAATTTTCCAAATTTGTTCCACTTGTGTTCCATATGATGGCTTTCCCCGCCGATGGGGAGGGCAGGGTTAGGCTGAGATTGTTATCCGCCGCATAAGGAGGTAAAACCATGCTGCGATTTAAATTGTCGGCAAGTTGCTGTTGGCAGGCAATTTGGTAATCCAATTCATCATTTAAAGTGTCTGCCCGTAGGGCTCCACCTTCTTGGAAATCACTTGTGCGTTCTATGGATAAATTGCGGACAATTGTAATGATAGTGTTATTTGTGGGTGCAGTTGTAAATGTCACACTACCTCCATCAGAATTTCGAATTCCAGTAACGGTGTAAAGAGAGCTGGATTGCTTGGTTTCGTTTAAATAGACTTCCAAGTCATCTGCTGAAAAAATTGCAAACGGAAATTCGTAAGTTGTTGTATTTCCGTCGGCAACATATTGTTTGCGGGGAACTACCCCATAAATTTTTATGTGATTTGTCATTTAATACCTTTCATTTGCTAATTAACAAGAAAGCCTTAGCTTGGAGCTAAGACTTTTTTGAAGATACATAATTTGATAAAATGTTAAAAATGATGTGATTACAATTATCACTTTTAACAAAAAGGATTATAACATAAATCATATTAAAAGTCAAGGAAAATTTTCCTATTTTTGTTTGCTGAAAGTTAAATTGATTATAAAAAAAATCTAGCGAAATAAATAATCGCCAGACTTTGGAGCGGATGAAGGGAATCGAACCCTCGTATTCAGCTTGGGAAGCTGCTGTACTACCATTGTACTACATCCGCATGCCCGAAATTATATCGTAAAAAAAGGGTGATGTCAAGTTGAAACAGGCCTTATGTCGGAAAGTGGTGCATACAATATGATGTTTTTTATTGCCTTTATTTAAAAAATAGGATAGTATTCCATTGAAAGGGAATTTAATCGTGTCAATAGTTTCTCAACGAGAGCAGAACATTATATGGATGGTTGTTCGCCAAGTGGCGTATACAACATGTTTGGTCTTGATCACAATGTTCTTGTGGAAATTGGGCGCCTGGTATCATGAAGTCATATTTAACGAAGGCGGTCTTGTTGAAAATATTCAATGTGTTGTGTTGGCTGTTGCCATGCTCCTTTTTGGTTGGTGTGCTGTGTTATATAAAAATTGGCGACCTTTGTTGGTTGCGTTTGGTTCTCTTTGTCTTTTCGCGCTTTGCCGAGAGCAGGACGCTTTTTTAGATGCACATATTCCCTTAATCAGCTGGAAGTTTTGTTTTGTTTTTCCGATGGCGGCAACCTGTTACATGGGGCTTCGTTTTAAAGGATTAAAAAAATATCTGTTTTCTTTTTTTGAAATGCCGGCATTTCATTTAATGATGGCCGCGATGATTGTGATTATTCCTGTATCAGAATGTATCGGACATAAGCCCATGATCGCTGCGGTTTTAGGCGGAGATGACTTTGGTTTGGGCAAGCCGATTCGTCGTATGATCGAGGAAGGTGGAGAGCTTTTAGGGTATTTCCTCGTCCTTTTTGCGGCAATAGAGCTGATTTTAAACATTAGAAGTTATAAAAATTTGCGTAAATCGTAGACTTTATTTTTTCTATTTAACGGAACGATTCGTTTCGAATATCCGTTTATGCGATAAATAATAAGCTTTGTTGAAAAAGTGATAAAATATTAACTAAATTTGCGCTAAAACTTTGTCTAAAAAATAAAGGGATTTAGCGAAAATTTTAAAGAAAAAATAGAAATAAAAAATCTTGTTTTTTAATGACTTATAAAAAAGATGAAAAAAAGTGATTTTTTTTGTTGACTTGAATTTATTTTGGAGTTTAATAGGGAAAGAATAAAAAACAAAAAAACACAATATATAGTATTTTTTAAAGGAAACTGTAACAAAATGTTGGAAGTTGTTCAAAATAAAAGAGAAAATGATATGTTGGATGCAGGACCATTGTCCGGGGTTATTAAGCGGGATGGTTCCCAAGTTTCTTTTGATAGCCAAAAGATTGTTGTAGCTATCTCTAAAGCCGGTACCGCAACAGGTGAGTTTGGAGACGGAGAGGCCGAATTGTTGGCTGGTCAAGTTATTAAAGTGTTGCGCCATCGTTTTGGTGGGGCCGTTGTGCCGACGATTGAACAGATTCAAGATGTTGTAGAACAAGTTTTAATTTCTTCTAATTATTATAAGACGGCGAAATCTTACATCGTTTATCGCGAACAACGGGATCGTCAACGTAAGGATCAACAAGCTATTGTGGATGCCGTTTCCTCCATTAATGAATATTTGGATCGTTCGGATTGGCGCGTGAATGCAAACGCAAACCAGGGATATTCATTGGGTGGTTTGATTTTGAATGTGTCTGGTAAGGTAGTTGCCAATTATTGGTTAAAACATGTTTATACACCTGAAATCGGGGCGGCCCATAAAGAAGGTGATTATCATATCCATGATTTGGACATGTTGGCCGGATATTGTGCCGGATGGTCTTTGCGTGTGTTATTGCAGGAAGGTTTTAATGGCGTGCCGAATAAGACAGAGTCAAAACCGCCTCGTCATTTGGTGAGTGCTTTTTCTCAAATGGTAAATTTCTTGGGAACACTTCAAAACGAATGGGCGGGTGCACAGGCATTTTCTTCGGCCGATACCTATTTGGCTCCATTTATCCGTATGGAAAATTTGAAATACGAAGATGTAAAACAGGCAATGCAATCTTTTATTTTTAATCTAAATGTGCCATCCCGTTGGGGAACACAAACACCTTTTACGAATTTGACTTTTGATTGGACTTGCCCTGTTGACTTAAAAGATCGTCATCCTGTTATCGGTGGGGAAGAACAGCCCTTTACCTATGGTGAATTACAAAAAGAAATGGATATGATCAACCGTGCATTTTTGGAGGTGATGGGTGAAGGAGATGCCAAAGGTCGGCCATTTACTTTCCCAATTCCGACATATAATATTACAAGCGAATTCCCATGGGATTCCGAAAATATTGATTTGTTGTTTGAAATGACAGCAAAATATGGATTGCCGTATTTTTCAAACTACTTGAATTCGGATATGAAGCCTTCTGATGTGCGTAGTATGTGCTGTCGCTTGCGCCTTGATTTAACAGAGCTGAAAAAGCGTGGTGGTGGTTTATTCGGATCTGCAGAGCAAACTGGATCGATTGGTGTGGTGACAATCAACTGTGCGCGCTTGGGCTACCTGTTTAAAGGTGATGAAGAGGGCATGTATAGACGTTTGGATGAATTAATGGAGTTAGCCAAGAAATCTTTGGAGCTCAAACGCCAAACAATTACGATGCATTTGGAAAGAGGTTTGTATCCGTATACAAAGCGTTATTTAGGCCGTTTTAAATCACATTTTTCAACAATTGGTGTCAATGGTATCAATGAAATGATTCGCAATTTTACGAATGATAAAGAAGATATTACAACCGAATGGGGCCGTGAATTTGCCAAAAAGTTGTTGACACATATGCGTGAAAAATTGGTCACTTTCCAAGAAGAAACAGGAAATATGTATAATTTGGAGGCAACGCCTGCGGAGGGAACAACATATCGTTTTGCTAGAGAAGATCAAAAGCGTTTTCCGGACATTATCCAGGCGGGGACAAAGGATGCTCCATATTATACGAACTCATCTCAATTGCCGGTGGGCTTTACGGATGACCCGTTTGTCGCATTGGATTATCAAGACGATTTACAAACACAATATACTGGTGGTACGGTGCTACACCTTTACATGAAGGAAAGGATTTCATCATCGGCTGCTTGTAAAGATTTGATTAGACGTGTGTTGGAAAATTACAAACTGCCTTATGTTTCCGTGACACCCGTTTATTCTATTTGCCCAAAACATGGTTACATTGCGGGTGAACATAAATACTGTCCAATTTGCGATCAAGAATTATTGGATAGAAAACGTAAAGAACAAGAACAACAAGAACAATAAAGGGGAGAATAAAAAAATGATGGATCAAAAGATGACAGATCAAGAAATTTTGAAACTGTATGAAAGCGAACGCAAAGAATGTGAAATTTGGACGCGGTGCATGGGGTATTTCCGTCCAGTTAGCCACTTCAATATTGGCAAAAAATCAGAATTTAAAGAACGCAAGTGGTTTGAAGAAGAAAAGATATGTCATTGTGATGAAATGAAGCTTGCTGGTTAATAGGTTATATACATGGCAACGGTCGCAGGTTTAGTTCCCTTTACCACAATTGATTTTCCCGGGTGTCTAGCGGCCGTTGTCTTTTTCAAGGGATGCCCTTTACGGTGTCCCTTTTGTCATAACCCGGATCTGCAAGAAAATGATGGTATTGGGGATATAAGTTGGGATGAAGTTATATCTTTTTTGAGCACGCGAAAAGGTAAGTTGGATGGTGTTGTTTTTTCCGGAGGAGAACCATTGATGCAACCGGATATTGTAGATTTAGTGCATACAGTAAAGGAATTGGGTTTTAAGGTTGGTATTCATACCTCCGGAGTATATCCAGAAAAACTACGGCAAATGATTACAGATATTGATTGGGTCGGTTTGGATATCAAGGCTCCTTGGGATAAATATGATGTATTATCTGGGCGTCCTAATATGGTTGAAAAAGTGAAAGAAAGTTTGTCTTTTTTGTTGGGAAAATGCGTTTCTTTTGAAGCGCGCACGACTTGTGATCCGACATACCTGACGCCGAAAGATATATTGGCGATTGCAAAAGATTTACATGGGTTGGGAGTAAAGACCTATGCCATGCAAAAATATCGGACATTTGATACAGATAAAAATCCCCCGGAACAAAGTGCCATTGACACCTTTTTTACGCTTGAAAATTTACAGCCAATTAAAGAACTTTTCCCAAGCTTAATTGTTCGATAAATTACCAAAAATAAATGATGAGGAACAATCCCAAAATCACACGATAAAGTGTGAACACAAAAAAGGATGCTTTTTGGACCCATTTCATTAAAAAGGCGATAGCCAATAATCCAAAAATGCCTGATGTTAACACAGCAAAACTCAAGTCTGGAATGGGAGGCAGAGTAATTTGTCCGGTGTAGGCTTTCCATCCCATATACAGGGCGGCCATCGATATTGTTGGAATAGATAATAACATGGAAAAGCGAGCGCTTTCTTCACGCTTGAAACCCAACCATCTGGCGCAAGTAATGGTAATGCCGGACCGGCTTGTTCCTGGAATGAGTGCTAATATTTGAGCACAGCCAATTAGGAACGCCTCGCCTAACCCCATTTGATCGATTTTTCTGTGACAACGGAATCTAACATCTACTTGCCATAACAAAATACCAAAGAAGATAGAGGTCGATCCAACAATTAGTGGGGATCGAAAGTAATTTTCCGCCAAATGGCTGAGTGATAATCCCATGAGTGCGACGGGGATAGAAGCTGTAATTAACAAGCCTAACAGATGATTGTTTTTGAATAGCAAAATTTTCCATAAGTCACTGAAAAAGTAAACTGCCACAGCAACTAAAGTTCCGACATGTAAGGCCACATCTACGCCCAAACCTTGTTCGGATAAGCCAAAAAACGGCAACAATAATAAATGACCGGAAGAGCTGAACGGCAAAAATTCCGTCAAACTTTGAATCAATGCTAAAATAAATAAAGAAAACATAAAAATTCCTCTCTTCCTTAGGGTAATCTTTTGAACAATTTCTGTCAAGAGATATATTTATTTTTATGGGACTTGCCTTTTTCCAAAAAATTTTTATACTAAAATTATGTATCAATTTTTATGGCCGGTTATTTTGTTGTTGTTGCCGCTCCCTTGGCTGGTGCGAAAGTGGATGAAGCCTGGAGAGGGAGAGATGGTATTAACAGGAGCTTTAAAGGTTCCGTTTTTTAATCGTCTGAAAAAACTCAACGGAGGAAGTGTTGCAGAACGACGTCTTGTGTCCCCATTTTTTTGGGGCTTAGCTTGGTTTTTCTTTGTGGTTGCAGCGGCTCGTCCAGTGTGGATTGGTGAGGCTCAGCAGGTTAATAGAGACGCGCGCAATATTGTATTGACACTAGATGTTTCTGCTTCGATGGAAGAAAAAGATTTTGATGTTAATGGACGACCGATTACACGGTTGAATATCGTTAAAAATTTAGCAAAAGATTTTATTCAAAAAAGAACAGGAGATAATATTGGATTGGTAATTTTCGGCTCGGAAGCATATACCTATGCCCCAATTTCACCGGATACTAAGACCTTAGAAGAATTGCTATCAGAAATAGGTATTGGTATAGCCGGCAATCAAACAGCCATGGGAGATGCTTTGGCGTTGGCGGTGCAAACGGCATCAGCTGTTCCCGAAAATGCTCGTATTGTCATTTTGATGTCTGATGGTATTTCTAATGCCGGCGTCATTCAAATGGATGAGGCTTTGCGGTTGGCGCAACAGGCGCATGTGAAAGTTTATACAATTGGCATTGGCTCCGATAAACAATCTTTGCAAAATTTCTTTGGCTTTATTCAAAATTCCAGCGGGTTGGATTTAGATGAAGCAACATTGAAAAAGGTTGCTTCGGACACAGGTGGTCAATATTTTAGAGCAAAATCAACGCGAGATTTAAAACAAATTTATGATACAATTGATACATTGGAGGCCGTAGAATCGGAAGATGTAACTGTTCGGCCCAGAAAAGAATTGGCCTATGTGCTGATTTTGTGTGGATTGGCTTGTTGGATTTTGGCGTTTTTAAGTAGGAGAGTCGGATGATTTTTATCAGACCATGGCTTTTGTTGCTTATTTTTATTCCGTTGTTATTTTATTTTTGGCAACGGCAGCAAGTCCAAAAATCCCCCTGGACAAAATGGGTGGATAAAAAGCTACTTCCGTTTTTATTGATGCAGACAGATGCACATCACAAGAAAGTATGGCAGCCCTTATTATGGGGGTTGTGGAGTTTATTGATTATTGCGGCCAGTGGACCCGCTTTTGAAAAATTGCCTGTTCCGACAAGTAATGCTTTGCCCAATACAGTTGTTTTGTTTGATTTAAGCCCTTCCATGCAAGGGAGTGCGTTAGCCAGTGCTAAAATTAAAATGCACGATTTGTTAACGGCATTAAAGGGAAATAGAGTTGCATTGGTTTTATATGATAATCAAGGATATACGGCTTTGCCGTTTACGCAGGATAGAGCATTATTGCGAAATCTTATTTCTTCTTTGGATGCCTCTGTGTTGCCCGGACAAGGTTGGCAATTGTCCGAAGGCTTTAAGGAGGCAAATCGCTTGATCCAACAAGTTGGTGGCAAGGGACGCATTATTTATCTGACGGCAGGAGGAGTCAATGCTCGTGATGTTGAAACACCTTATCCAGTGGGCGTGTTGGGTGTTGGAGATGATGCAGCTATTTCCAAATCGATTAAAAACTTGGGCACTTATCGTTTCCGTTCCGCAGATGCGAGCGATATTTTGACCTTGTTAAAAGCAACAGAACCTGAATTGAGTGTCGTTTTTAATACTGATGTCCAAGCGGATGTGTGGGCTGATTTGGCGGGGATAATGGTATTGATTTTATTGCCTTTTATATTGTTGACATTCCGCCGCGGAGTCTTATTCGCTTTTATGCTGATGTTCATGGTATCGGCTGAGGCATCTTTCTTTGCCGGCCCGGCCCAAAGAAAATATGAGGCAGAAATGCAAGCCGTTCAAGCCTATCGTGATGGAGATTATAATTCGGCAGTCAAGGGCTTTCAAAATAGTCCCTATAATCTAGGAAACGCTTTGGCACATGCTGGTCAAATTCAACAGGCGATTGGGGCATACCAAAAAGCGCTAGAATTAGATCCGAATGATGAGGATGCTCGTTTTAACAAAGAATATTTGGAAAAACAATTGCCGCCTCAAGAACAGCAAAATCAAAACAAAGAGCAAGAAAACAAGGATAAAGAAGAGCAGGATCAAACTAAGTCTGATCAAAATAATCAAAATCAAGGTGATAATTCTGATGATAATTCGGATCAAGAAGATAATCAGTCTGAAAGTTCAGAAATGAATCAGCAAGAGCAATCAGACCAAAATCAAAAAGATGAAGAACAAAGTGCTGCTGCTTCCGAAGAGGAAAAAGATTCCTCGGAAGAAAAACAGGAGACTGAGCAACAATCAACAGATACCGAGGAGCAAGAAAATTCAAATGAAGTGAATGAGGCTGATCGGGAAGAATCTCCATTTGATCAAGGGCAACAACAGCTTTTGAATCGTGTCAAAAGCGATCCTTATCGAGTTTTAAGATATCGTTTAAATCAACAAAAAATGAGGAAAAGATGAAATATATTATTTTATTGATTGTGTTAGTTTATTCAACAGTAGTTCAGGCTGCTGTAACGATTCAATTTAAGCCTAATCCTGTCGTGAAAGGTGAAGCGGTTGAAATGATTTTATCGTCAGATCATCCGTTTGATGGTGTGCCGAATTTAGATATTTTGAAAAAAAATTTTTTAATCGGCGGACAACAACAAAGGCAATCTTCTCAATGGATCAATGGAAAAGGTTCTACAAGCTATGAGTTGTCATATACTCTTTTCCCGTATGATGCCGGCACTATCACCGTGCAAGGTTTGCGTGTTGGAAATGAGACTGTTCCAGCGGCGGTATTAACTGTGAATTCAAATTCGGGGGGCCTTCAAAATGATCAGATCAAGTTGACTGCACAGTGTTCAAAAAAAGCTGTTTATCCCGGACAAAAAATGCTTTGTGAAGTTTGGTTGTTTGATTCTCAAGGTATTTCGGATGGAGAAATTTCTCCTACAGAAACTGACCTCGGAGCGTGGGAACAGGTCAGTGCACCGATACCAGATGGCAAGACAGATAATGTCCAGCGTTATAAAACAATATATTCTTTTATTCCAAAAGAAAGCGGTGAATTAACCATTCCGCCATTTGTTTTTCAAGGAGAGGTTTTATTCGATAGTCGCCCCAAAAGTCGGTATAACAGTATTGTGGATATGATAGCGTTTAGTTTTTCCTCAATGGTGCCAAGACCTGTTGTGATTCAAAGCGAACCGATTCGGATAAAGGTAAAGGAAAAGCCTCAAAATTATCAAGGTTGGTGGTTACCAAGTACGGATGTCACTTTGTCAGAAAATTATGAGATGCCTGATACAGTCATGGTCGGCGATCCGATTCAAAGAACAATCACTTTAACAGCGAAAGATGTGAGCGCTAATGAAATGCCCGTGCCCAGTGCTTCTAATACTAAAAATTTAAAAGCTTATAGCAATCTTGAACAGCGTCAAGATGTGGGCGATAGTGGTCGGGTTCAAGTTGAGTTGACTTTTGTGCCAACACAAGCTGGGGCTATTTCATTGCCGGCAATTAGTGTCCCTTGGTTTAATGTAAACACTGAAAAAGTGCAATATGCTACTTTGCCTGAGAAAGAAATCATGGTTGTAGAGGGAAATGAACTCGCACCGGTTCAACAGGAGGCCGCTCCAGTCCAAAAGAAGTTGCCATCTAAGAAAATTGAAAAAAAATCTTCGAGCATTCCAACGGCCGTTAATGGAACAATTAGTTTGTCTTGGACATTGATTTTTGTCATTGTATTATTGGCATTTTTAGTGGGGGCTTTGATTACATTTGTTGTTTTGAAAATCCGTCATCATATGGCAAAAAAACAAGAAAAAAAGAAACCACTGCCGGATTTATATCCTTTTTAAGAAAAAGTTCTTGACTTTTAAACGAAAATCGTGTAAAAATATAGCACGAGTTTTTAAAAGAAAGGATTTGAAAATGACAAAAAAGTGTTTAGTCACGGGAAAAGGTGTGATGTCCGGAAATAACAACTGTTATTCCAAAAAGAAGACCCGTCGTCGGTTTGTGCCAAATTTGCAATCTGTTGCAATTTATAGCGAAATTTTGGCCGCTCCGGTTACGTTGCGTTTATCCTCTGCAGGTTTGCGCACAATTGAAAAAAATGGTGGTTTGGATTTATATTTGTTGAATACACAACCATCCAAGCTTTCTGAAGAATGTTTGGAATTGCGTGACCGTGTGATGGCTGCCAAGGCAAAGAAAGGACTTTAATTTTTTTGTTTTTAGATTCAAGCGTCGTTTAGATAGCGGCGCTTTTTTTATAGGAGGAGACAATGGCTGATACATATCAACGACCAACATGGGATGAATATTTTATGGAAGTTGTCCACGCTTTGTCCAAGCGAGCAACTTGCGACAGAGGAAGAACGGCATGTGTCGTTGTGAAAGACAGACAAATTATTGTGTCTGGTTATGTAGGCTCTCCGCCAGGTTTCCCGCATTGTGATGAAGTTGGTCATTTAATGAAAAAAGTTGTTGATGATGATGGCCAGGAAAGTATGCATTGCATGCGGACAATTCACGCCGAGCAAAATGCTATTTGCCAAGCGGCTAGGCGAGGGGTTTCTATCGAAGGAGCCACGGTTTATTGCAAGCTTGCTCCGTGTCGGACTTGTGCCATGTTATTGATTGCCAGCGGAATCAAACGGGTTGTGGCAGAATATAAGTATCATGCGGGCTCTGAGGCTGAAGAAATGTTGCGACAGGCCGAAGTTCAAATTGATTATTTAAATGATGAACCTTTGGAATATAAATAAGATACAAAAAATCCTCGGAAAGTTTCCGAGGATTTTATTTTGATTAGTTCACCAACCTGTTCCACCAACCTTTTTTAGCCACTTTTGGCTCTTCGGTTTTTTCATTGGTTTGTTGAACAGGCTCGGTTTTCTTTTCCCCCGGCGTCTTTTTCCCTTTGTGTTTAGTCCGAGCGGATTTTGTTTCTTGCGATTGAGCTTCTTGTAAAGAAGTTTGCTCTACGACTTTAAATTCTGGCTCGGATTGGGAAGATTCTTGCTTTTCACGATTTTCCTTGTTGCCTTTTTTGCGCCAATCGCGATGGCGGCGTCCATGCCGTCCTTTGATATCGTCCCCAATAACAACTTCATCACCAAGCGCATTCAAGTCAACTTTGTGCCCACGAGGAATCACAAGGGAATCTTGTTGTAAAGCGGTTTTATTTCCATCTTCGCGGAGACGTTCCAATTTGAAATCATCCACTTTAATCAAATCTTCATCTGCCAAAATTTGAATGCCAACTTGATAGTTCTTTTCCAATTCTAATAGGTGAACACGTTTGTGGTTCGATAAATATTCTGCCACATCCGGCGTCACGGATAACAACAAAGAGCTACGTGTGTTCTTGATCGCGGCTTCCTCTAATAACCTCAGGGCATGCATGGCGCTAGATTCTACCGAGCGAATAACACCAATGCCTCCACAATATGGGCAAGGCTTATAGCTGGATTCCAAAAAGCTGGAATGTAAGCGTTGACGGGTCATTTCAATAAGACCGAAGCCAGACATGCGTCCAACTTGAATACGCGCGCGATCGCGTTTTAGTGCCTCTTTTAAATGCCGTTCAACAGCAGCATTATTTTTGGGTTCATCCATATCAATGAAGTCAATCACGATTAAACCAGCCAAATCACGTAAACGAAGTTGGCGTGCCAACTCTTCACAAGTTTCCAAATTCGTTTGAAGAGCAGTTTCTTCGATGCCGTGTTCACGTGTAGAACGACCGGAGTTCACATCAACTGCAACTAATGCTTCTGTTTGATCAATAACGATATATCCGCCGGATGGCAAGCGTGCAATGTGATTGTGAATTTGTTCTAATTGAGCTTCCACTTGATACTGGTTGAACAAAGGAACTTTTCCTTTATATTCTTTAACCTTTTTAACTTGTGCCGGCATTAAGGATTTTACAAGCGCCTTTGTTTCTTTGAAAGACTTTTCACCTTCCACGATAATTTCATCAATATCAGTTGTGAAAACATCACGCAAAGAACGTTTGATGATATTGCCTTCTTCGTGAATTAGTTTCGGCGCGATGGATTTGAGTGTTAAATCGCGAATTTGTCCCCATGTTTTAACAAGGTAATCAAAGTCGCGTTTGATGTCTGTTTTTGTTTTGCCTTGGCCTGCTGTGCGAATAATAATTCCCATGCCGTCCGGAATGGGCAACTTATCAACAATCTCGCGCAAATCTTTACGATCCTGAGCACTGGAAATTTTGCGGGATACACCTCCGCAACGTCCGTTGTTCGGCATCAAAACACAAAAACGACCGGCCAATGATAAATAAGTCGTCATGGCAGCCCCTTTGTTGCCACGTTCTTCCTTTACGGCTTGAACCAACATAACTTGCCCTGGATGAATAACTTCTTGAATGCGATATTTTTTATAAAAAGAGGGGCGAATACGAACAATTTCATCATTTTCGCCTAAACTATCCACATCAGCTTCAACAGATTCTGTATCGCCTTCTTTTTCGGCCTCTTCGGCCATTTCTTTTTTCAATGCTTCGCGATCATCCACGGGGATTTGATAATAATCTGGATGGATTTCACCAAAAGCCAAAAAACCGTGTCTGTTCCCGCCATATTCAACAAAAGCAGCCTGTAAAGATGGCTCTACACGAACAACCTTTGCTAAATAAATATTTCCTTTGATTTGTTTTTTGTTTTGAGTATCGACATCTAATTCGTCCAGGCGACCCTCATCCAATATGACCACACGCATCTCTTCGGGATGTGTGGCATCAATAAGCATCTGTTTTGACATTTTTTCAATTCCTTTAAACTAAGTTTTTTTTGAATATTTTTCGATATAATGGATAACACCTGGGGTATTTCGCAAACCCCTACAAGGAACAAGAAAAAGTAACCTATCATAACCATTAAATTGTTCACCTTTGTTATCAAAAATCTTTTTGGACAGCAATTTTTTAATTGCTTTTTTTATTATATAGGTATATGAAGAAATAAGCAAGTGTTTTTTTTAACCCGGGGAAAAATGTTAAGATATTTATTCGGATTAGGATTGTTTGTATTGACGACCGTATCATCGGTATGTGCTCAAACTATACAAGATTTGAGATTGGCCGTGAATAGCCCTCAAACGATTCGTTGTGTTGTTGACTTGGATCAACAGGCAGAAATCGTGTTAAGTCATTTGAAAAGTCCTCCAAGATTGGTTGTAGATGTCAAAAAAGCATCTTTTTCACAGGCGTTGCGTCAAAAACAATTTAACCAAATTGATTTTGTGGCGGGGGTCCGATTGGGAACACCCTCATCAGAAGTGAGCCGGATTGTATTGGATTTATCGAGCAACGATATTACGGAAAAGCATTTTACATTGCCTCCGCAAGGAGGGGCGCCATGGCGATTTGTTGTTGATTTAACAAATGATACCCCTCAGGTAGGCATAAAGGCTTTTTCAAATACAGCACAAAGTGTTGCCACTCAAGCGCCGGCGAAGTCGGAACAGCCCAAAAAGTCCATCATGAGAAAAAAAATTGTTATGTTGGATCCGGGACATGGCGGACAGGATCCTGGTGCCATTTCTCGATCAGGAAAATATGAAAAAGACCTAACCTTAAAAATGGCAAAAGAAACAAAGGTGTTGCTTGAAAAGGCGGGATATAAGGTTGTTATGACGCGTGATAAAGATTACTATGTCACTTTGCGCGGACGTATCGAAAAAGCCCATAAAGCAAATGCAGATTTGTTTATTTCAATCCATGCAGATAGTGCGAGAAGCTCTGCGGCAAAGGGGCTTTCTATTTATACTATTTCTGAAACGGCATCTGATAAAGAGGCCGCAGCGTTGGCGGAAAGTGCAAACAAAGCCGATATTTTGTTTGGTATGGATTTGAGTGAGTATCAGCCGGAAGTTGGCAACATATTGATCGATTTTGCCAAAACATATACAATGGATCAATCGGCAAAATATGCGGATGAAGTTGTCAAGGAAATGGCCAAGGAAGTGACATTGCGTCCTAAAGCACATCGTTATGCCGGATTTGCAGTGTTGAAGTCGCCTAATATTCCGTCGGTGTTGTTGGAAATGGGGTATTTATCCAATAAAGAAGAGGACAAGGCTCTACAAAAAGAAAGTTATCGCAATAAACTTTCAAAGGCTCTTGTCCGAGCGGTAAATACTTATTTTTCAAAACATGTAGAACAATAAGCTTGCGTTTTTTGGATTTCCCCTGTATAATATAAAGCTGTCAGGCAACTGACTATGATGCTAAACGGCAAATGAAATAGATGTTGTGGACTCGGGGGCGGTACCCGACACCTCCACCATTTAT
>CAJOPC010000028.1 GCA_905236245.1 uncultured Alphaproteobacteria bacterium | reverse complement strand
ATCTTTTGTTATTTGCTTCGTCCAAAAACCAGCACAATTCGACAGTCCCAAGCAAGTAATAATCTTCTTAATGGCTGTGGATTTTCCCGTTCTTGGTGGTGCTGTCAATAAAAGCATATTCATATCCTTTTTTTATCTAGAATTTAGTGTATATTACCCCTTTAACAAAGTCAATCAAATTTATCTAAAAGCAAATTTTAGAATTTGAAGAGTCCGTGTAAGGTGAAAATTTGGCTATTTTTGAATGCCCACACACGGACTCTTATAACTGATTGAAAACAAAAGAAAAAACACCAATAAATGGTGTTTTGTGCGGTTTGGCTGGGGTGGCTGGATTCGAACCAACGAATGACGGTATCAAAAACCGTTGCCTTACCACTTGGCGACACCCCAAGGACACAAGCAGGGTGTATTTTATCAAAAATTCATAAAAAATGCAAGTGTTTTTTCAAAAATACCTTTTTCGGCCAACTTTTTAATGTATTGCCAAAATTCCAAACAAATTTCATATTGCCTTTTTTTGCTTTTTGTTCTAATATCGTAAAAAAGAAAGGATAAAAATGAAACGTTTTCTATGTGTTTTGATCTCACTTTTCTTGTTCGGATGTGCCAGCACTCAGGAGGCAGAACCGGCCACCGCCGAAGAAGCATATATGCGTGGATATAAGGCTTTTCAAAAAACAGATTACGAAGAAGCCGCAAAAGCATTTGATATTGTAGAACAAGATTTTCCTTTCTCTGAATGGGCTGATAAAGCACAAATTATGATGGCCTATTCACAATATAAACAAAATGCCTACAATGACGCGCTTTTGACACTGGACCGTTTTATTCAACTGCATCCAGGCAATAAAAATACCCCTTATGCACTTTATCTGAAAGGGTTGTGCTATTTTGAACAAATGTCCGATCCGACAAGAGAGCAAGAGATGTCTGCCAATGCAGAAACAAGTTTTGAAGAGCTTGTTGCACGGTATCCGAGCTCTATTTACTACAATGACGCGAAATCCAAATTAGTGCTAATTCAAAATCACTTAGCAGGAAAAGAAATGGAAATTGGCCGCTATTATCAAAAACACGAAGATTATACCGCCGCCATGAATCGGTTCCAGGCCGTTTTAATCAATTATCCAGATTCAAATCAAGTTCCGGAGGCATACTATCGTTTAACTTCCTGCTATAAAGCCTTAGGCATGACAACTCAAGCAAAGGCCATCGCGGAACAATTGAGTAAAAAATTCAAAGATTCTGTGTGGATACAGAGGGCGCAAAAAATAACGGAGTAATAAAATGCTGACGGCCCTTTCCATTCAACATTTTATTTTAATCGACAACTTAACCCTTTCTTTTGATAAGGGTTTAAGTGTTTTTACGGGGGAAACCGGCGCCGGGAAATCAATCCTTTTGGATGCACTTTCTCTTGTTTTGGGCGCACGTTCGGAAACACGTTTTATTCAAAAAGGTGCCGATCAAACTGTTGTCAGCGCTACTTTTACCTTGCCCAAAACACACACCGCTTTCCGTTTGTTGGACGAACAAGGTCTTTGCCATGATGATGAGTTGATTTTGCGACGCACGCTTACGAAAGATGGCAAAACAAAGGCCTTTATTTGTGATCAACCGGTCAGTATTGCCTTACTGAAATCTATTGGCGATACTTTGGTTGAAATTCACGGACAATTTGCTTCACATGCTTTATTAAATCCGGCCACACATTTAAACACTTTGGACGCCTATGGGAAATTGGAAAAGCAAACACAAGATGTTTCAAAAGCGTGGACAAAATATCAGGAAGCACAACAAACCGCCATTGATTTCGAACAAGATTTACAAAAACAACTGGCCGAAGAAGATTTTTTACGTGCCGATTTGGATGCATTGGACAAACTCAATCCCAAGGAAGATGAGGAGGAAAACCTTACAAAACGGCGTGCCGAATTGATGAACGCAGAACATATTGTGGAGAACATTCAAAATGTTTGCTGTCTATTAGGAGATGAGGAGCAAGGCATTTTGCGTCTGATGAATAAAACGGAAAGCCAACTATTGAACGCCGACAAAATCACCGATGGTCGTTTTGAAAATGAATTGAAATCTTTAACGCAAGCGCAAGATATTTTGGCCGATTTATCTTCCGATTTAGAACATACTTTAAACGATTTGGGCGATACATCCGAATTGCCGGAAATTGATGATCGATTGTTTGCTTTACGCGATATGGCTAGAAAATATCACATCACAATTTCTGAGCTTCCTGCATTTCGGGAAGAAACGCGCCAAAAGTTAATGACCGCCGAACATGGCACACAAAAATTGGCGGATTTAAAAAAAGA
Organism: uncultured Alphaproteobacteria bacterium; assembly: GCA_905236245.1. GTDB lineage: Bacteria > Pseudomonadota > Alphaproteobacteria > CAAHEQ01 > UBA3637 > UBA3637. Next base: position 870 of record CAJOPC010000028.1, on the reverse strand, counting down.
AGCCGAAGAAAAACGTCAAGCATATATCCAACTTGCCGAAGCTCTTTCCAAAGAACGACACAAAGCCGCCAAAATGTTGGATAATGCCGTTATGCATGAGCTACCGGAATTAAAGTTGGAAAAAGCCATTTTTGAAACTCAAGTCCAAGACTTGCCATGGGAATCTGCCGGAGAAACGGGATTGAACAAAGTTTTGTTTACGGCCGCCACCAACAAAGGATCCGATTTGAACCCAATTCATAAATGCGCTTCTGGTGGTGAATTGTCCCGCTTTATGTTGGCTCTAAAAGTAAATTTGGCAGACGACAATAATACCACGCTTATTTTTGATGAAATAGACACAGGCATTTCCGGGGCAACCGCGGCTGCCGTCGGCGAAAGATTGGCTCGTTTAGCGGAAAAACATCAAACGCTTGTCATTACACATTCCCCACAAGTAGCGGGCTTTGGCAAGCATCATTATTTGGTGCAAAAAGCAGATATTGAAGACAAAACTTTGACCTCTGTTTTACAACTGGATAAAGCCGGCAGGCTGGAGGAAATCGCACGTCTTGTATCCGGCGCTACCGTAACCGAAAAATCTCGCGAAGTGGCTAAGGAATTATTAAAAAATTAGGAAGAAATTCCTTGACTTTTTATTGGATTTATGCTATACTTTTGAGCAGTTAACAGGGAAAACTATACCCTGTTTTTTTGTTGCCCGTAAGGAATGAACCTTGCGGGCTTTTTTAATAACTATTGAAAGGTAAGAAAATGACAAAATATATTTGGCATACACAAGAAGATGATAAAGTACGTCCTTGGCATGCGTCACGTGATGGAAAAGTTTTTGATTCTAATAAACCACCCAAAGGAGGTAATCCGGGAGAT
>CAJOPC010000027.1 GCA_905236245.1 uncultured Alphaproteobacteria bacterium | reverse complement strand
GTTTCTGGCTGAGCTCCTACGCTCGGTTGATAATACCCCATCACACTATATTCACCTGCTAAACCATTAAATGTAGGGCTCCACGTTGCGGAGGCGAATGGTGTCAATTTCGTTTTACCGTGACGCCAGCTGATTGTCTTACCGCTGATATTTTGCGCATTCTGCGCCCCTGCACTAAAACTCCATTCGGATGAAGGTGTCCATGTCACAAAACCACCCAAACTAGCCGTCGGATAAACCTCGGAAGCATTTTGCGATAAAGCATAGTTCAAAAAATTCACTTGCTGATTACTATCATAATCCGTGCCATCAAAATTATACATTGGGAACTGCCCCAGCGTCACAGACACACTTTTTAAATCTCCTGGCAATGTATGCGTGTAACTGAACTCATCAAAATAATTCCCATTGGTGGGATAATCATTAATGCCTGAAACCACGCCCAACCGATTATTCAAAATGTTCGCATTCATTCCCCAATAACGCACAGCCGTATATGCTAAATTAAAGCTTCCACTTCCAATCGTTTCAGAATTAAAGGCATCCCATCCCAATGTTCCATAATATTGAGATTGCCAAGCGGTTCCCTTTCCATTGGGCGCGCCTCGTTGAGGTAAAAAAGACGCATCCAATGAATAGGTTATTCCCGTTTTTTTATTCAGCTCATTTTTAAAATTTTGATAATCTTTTGCAAAATTAAATTCCGCCAATGCTGGAAAAGCCATTAAACAAATACCTAATAACAACATTTTTTTCATATTTCCCCCCTTTGTTTTATTCAATGTCAAATACATAAGCACTATTTATATAAAAACACAGCTATACTTTCGTCATCATTTTATCGATTAAAAGATTATTTTTTACTTGCAACTTATTTGAAAAAGTGCTATGTTTCCTCTCACAAAAGAAAGGATATCAGATGACAGAAATTTCTACTTTACAATCATTCAGAATTAAGTATAAACCCGAACTTCCTAGATCTTTAAAGAAAGGCATTAAGCGTGTAGCCATCGTGGAAGGTGATAAAACTGATTCCATTACACATCAACAAGAATTAAAGGCTTTATTCCCAGAAACTTATGGTCAAAACATTATTACATTTAAAGCTGGCAAAAAACCAAAAAAATTAGAAGCTAAAAACTTTGGTGTGATTTTATCTGGCGGCCAAGCCCCTGGTGGTCACAACGTTATAACTGGCCTCTATGATGGATTAAAACGCATCAATAAAAATAACAAATTATTTGGATTTTTAGGTGGTCCAAGCGGCATTGTTGAAGGAAAATACATTGAATTAGATGATGCTTTAATCAACTCCTATCGCAATACCGGCGGATTTGATATGATTGGATCTGGCCGCACAAAATTGGAAACAGAAGAACAGTTTATGAAGGTGTGGCAAGTATGCCAAAACCTCAACATTTCCGGCATTGTTATTATTGGTGGAGATGATTCCAATACAAATGCTGCTTTACTCGCTGAATGGTTAAAAGCCAAAAATGCAGGCATTTGTGTCGTTGGTTGCCCAAAAACAATCGACGGAGATTTAAAAAATGCACAAATTGAAACATCTTTTGGCTTTGATACCGCAACCAAAACTTATGCAGGATTAGTTGGCAACATTGAACGCGATGCTCTATCTGCCAAGAAATATTGGCATTTTGTCAAATTGATGGGACGCAGCGCCACACACGTTGGCTTGGAAGTTGCTCTACAAACTCACCCAAATATCACCCTGATTTCCGAAGAAGTCGAAGCATCTGAAATGTCATTAGACGCTTTGGTTCAAGGTATGGTTGATATTATCGTAGAACGCGCTGAAGCTGGTAAAAACTATGGTGTTGCTTTAATTCCAGAAGGCATCATTGAATTCATTCCAGAAATGAAAAAGTTGATTACTAATCTTAATGACTCTATGAGTTTGGTAGAAAGTTCTGATGCCTATAAAAATGCAAAAACAGATGCAGAACGCTTTCAATCTGTGATTGATCATTTAAACCAATCTGCCCCAGAGAGTGCAAAGGTCTTTGACTCTCTACCCGCATTGATTAAAGCTCAATTGTTGTTGGATCGCGATCCTCATGGTAATATTCAGGTATCTAAAATTGAAACGGAGCAATTACTTATCAATATGATTAAAGCAAAATTAGAAAAATTGCGCGCCGAAGATAAATACCATGGAAAATTTTCAGGCCAAGCTCATTTCTTTGGGTATGAGGGGCGTTGTGCTTTCCCATCTAACTTTGATGCAAACTATTGCTATGCATTAGGATACAACGCTTGTGCTTTGCTCCAAAGTGGACGGACAGGATACATTTCTTGCATCAAAAACTTGACCGCACCAACAAATAAATGGATCACTGGCGGAACACCACTTACCATGATGATGACAATGGAAAAACGTCATGGCCAATTCAAGCCAGTAATTCAAAAAGCCTTGGTTAAATTGGATGGGCCTGTGTTCAAAAAGTTAGTGGATAACCGCGCAACATGGGCAATCAATGACGATTATCAATTCCCAGGAGCAATTCAATACTATGGTCCAATTGATGTAACAAATGCCACAACTAAGACATTAGAATTAGAAAAGGGCAAAATGAAACAACGTCGTTGGTTTAAACGCTTAAGATTGTTCAGATAACAAAAAGCTCCTGTAATATACAGGAGCTTTTTAAATATCTATTATCGACTAGGTCGCACTAATTTCATTGCAGAAAAATTCAATTGAAATGGTTCCAATTCTGTAGGATCACAAAAAAATATCGGCTTTTTAGCCTGAGAAAGCGGATCTTGCTCTCCTAGATATAGCAACTCTTCCCCTTTAGTGACCGCATATTCATCTTCTGTTGACTTTGGAGGTGTTTGTAACAAGATATCTGCAACTTTACTTAATTGTTCTTCATTTATCTTACCAGAATAATATGTTCGTTGCTCTGTTTTCTGTTCTGCTTTCTGCTGAAAATAAGCCCCAATGGCTGCAAGCTCTGCAAAGGCTAATAAGCCTATCAAATGACGCTGTTTCATTTCCTATTACCTACTTTTCTAAATATCGCGATATATTAAACTAAAAACCATTTTTTGTCAAACACTTTTTGTTGTGCTCGGTTTTTAATTGACCACACGCCGCCATAATATCTTCTCCACGTGTCCGGCGAATAGGCGCCGCGAACCATTTATCTTCCAAAAACTTTGCAAATCGATGAATCTGGTTATTGCTACTAGGTTCAAAAGGACAGCCATCCCACGGATG
>CAJOPC010000026.1 GCA_905236245.1 uncultured Alphaproteobacteria bacterium | reverse complement strand
TTCACGAACGCGATCCAAAACAGCTTCAAACTTATGGATATCAACGCCCATAGCTGTGTCAGAATACATCTGAATAAAACGACGATATGAGTCATAAGCAAACTTTGGATTGTTGGAAACTTTGGCCAAACCTTCAACCGTTTGATCGTTTAAGCCCAAGTTCAAAATTGTGTCCATCATACCTGGCATAGAAACGCGAGCGCCAGAACGGACAGAGAACAACAACGGATTTTCCGGATCACCAAATTTACGGCCCATCAAAGCTTCCACGCTGGCCAACCCAGCTTTTACTTGTTCTTTTAATTCTTCAGAATAAGACTTGTTATTTTCATAGTAATATGTACAAGCCTCTGTTGTGATTGTAAAGCCAGGAGGAACAGGACATCCAATGCTGGACATTTCAGCTAAGTTGGCACCTTTACCACCCAATAAATTACGCATGCCGGCATTACCTTCAGCCTTGCCGTCACCAAATGTATATACCCATTTTGTCATTTAACTTTTCTTCCTTTCATAACCGATTTGTTTGGTTTAAAAATCGGAGTTCGTCATACAAAAAACCACATCTTTTGGATTTCGTGGAAAATCGTCTTTTTTTGATGCGAGAACTTTATCATTTTTTTTGATAAATTGCAAGAGTTTTTTTAAATGTTCACAGCTATTTATTTTGCAAGTAGAGGAATGGCGGAGAAAGTCCCCGCTGTTTTTGTATGTTTACTGTAAATACTTTACAACAGCGCGTAAAAGTTCTGTAAGCCCTTGGTGTGCAACGCCTGAAATGACAAACACATCTTTCTTGGTGGCTTTTTTAAGCTTTTTGACTTTGTCGGCCATTTCATCTGGGAGCACAGCATCAGCTTTGTTCAAAACAACCAATTCGGGTTTTGATGCCAAAGAATCGCTGTAATTTTCCAATTCACGTCGAATAGTCTTATATGGGGTAACGACATCTTCTGCCGTTGCGTCAATTAAATGAATCAAAGCTCTGCACCGTTCCACGTGTTTTAGGAATTTATCTCCTAAGCCGGCACCTTCGCTGGCGCCTTCAATCAGCCCCGGAATATCGGCAATCAAAATTTCTTTGCTATCAATACTGGCAACACCCAAATTAGGATGCAGTGTTGTAAAAGGATAATCGGCGATTTTGGGCCGTGCACGTGTGACGGCAGTTAAAAAGGTGGATTTCCCGGCATTAGGCAATCCCACCAATCCAATATCGGCAATTAGTTTCAGGCGCAACCATACCCATAATTCTTCGCCTGGTTGACCTTCTTCGGCAAATTCGGGCGCTTGGTTTGTAGATGTTTTGAAAAATTCGTTGCCACGGCCGCCCATACCACCTTTGGCCGCAACAAAGCGTTGGCCTTCCTCGGTCATATCACAAAGCACAGTTTTGCCGTCATCCATGACGATTTCTGTGCCAACGGGAACATTGATGATCAAATCTTTACCACCGGCGCCAGTGCAATTACGCCCAGAACCATTTTTCCCGCGTTCAGCCTTAAAGTGTTGTTGATAGCGAAAATCAATCAGTGTGTTCAAGTTATTTTGCGCCACAAAAACAATATCGGCACCTTTGCCGCCACACCCACCATCCGGGCCGCCGAATTCAATAAACTTTTCATGGCGGAAGGAACAAGCACCATTTCCACCATCGCCGGCTTTCAAATAAATCTTTGCTTCATCTAAAAATTTCATGGGAACTATTTTAGGCGAAATCGTCTAAAAAGTCAAATAAAATGTGGATCTGGCTTTTACTTACAAGTGATACTTTACTGTGGTTCAATAGACAAATTTGTGCATATAACTCTTTTTTTCTTTATATCCGCATTTTTTATACAATTGGCCCGCCGCTTTATTAAAAACATAATAGTCAATTTCAATGACTGAAATTTTATGCTTTTTAACCTCGTTTTCAACAGCTTTTAACAAAGCTTTTCCAATGCCTTGCCGTTGATGATCCTTGTCAACGCCAATACTTCCAATAAAAGCACGTTTATTAAATTGGAAATGTTTCGCAGGATATGTATTAAAGTAAACAACCACATATCCCACAATTTTATCATCAATTTGAGCTTTTAAAACTAAAATATTCTTGTCGGAAATACTGTTAGAAATATATTCAACCTGACTTTTTAGGATTGGTTTCTTAAATTCTTTATCTGTTTGTTGATAATGAATTTGGGACACTTGATAGGCGATTTTGCCGATGGTTAAAGCATCCTTAGCTGTTGCTTTTGATACATTGATTTCTGACATCACATCCCCTTTGTTAATAAATTTTTTTATTACATTTGTGCGAAAAAGTCAAATAAAAATGTGGAGTAGGTTAATCATACTCCACATTTCAAAAGGTTTTGCTTGCCTTCGTTATTTGGCTGGCACCACGTTTACAGTTGTGCGATCCTTTGCACCATGTGTAAATTGCACTGTGCCATCAACTGTTGCAAAAATGGTATGGTCTGTGCCCATTCCAACGTTTTTGCCGGGATAATACACTGTGCCACGTTGACGTACAATAATGTTACCAGCAACAACGGCCTGACCACCAGACTTCTTTAAACCCAACCGACGACCGGCGGAGTCTTGCTTATTACTAACGGAACCACCCGCTTTTTTATGTGCCATCTGTTACTCCTTATGCTTTAATATCAACAATTTTAACCAAGGTCAAATCTTGTTTATGACCGTTCTTACGTTTATAGCCATGACGACGAATTTTTTTGAACACGATAACCTTTTCGCCACGAGCTTGTTTTACGATTTCAGCAGCAACGGAAGCGCCTTTTACGGTTGGTGTACCAACTTTATCACCCACAGCCAACACTTCATCAAAAGAAATCTTTGCGCCGTCTTTGCCTTCAATTTTCTCAACCAAGAGGACATCATCCTTCTTGACGCGGTATTGCTTTCCGCCAGTTTTAATAATTGCAAACATCTTTTATCCCTTTGTTAAAATTAAAAGTGACAATATTTATACACGATTTTGGACCAATTGTCAAGCACAAAATTCAAATAGATTTATTTTTTTGGCTAAACCTATCTGATCGTGTCAAGATGCATTATTGGGAGCAGACTCCGTTGTTGAAGGTGCCACCAAAACATCTTGCACAGCTATGCACATCGGCTTCGCTAATGTTTGTCGGGCATGGACGACAATAGATGCCATCATGGTAGCGCAGGTTTGTCGTGCACAATGCACATTCTTCCGGAGTGGATTTTACACCTTTATCAATAGTGCATTCTCTGCATTCACCATCATCTTTACCATCTGTCACGTGGAATTTTCCTTCGGAGCATACTTTAATCGAACAAAAATAACGTATGCCGGATTCATATTCTCGATAAATAACCTTGCGACTTTCCCCGCAGAGAGAGAGACATTCGTGTGGGGTTGCTTCGGAGCATACATCCGATGTGCAGCTGTTGCAAGACTTACCGGATAAATTGTGGTACTTTCCCTCAGGGCAGGCGGCCAAACAGGCAGTTCCAGTCCAATAGTATTTATCGGAACAAGACAAACACAATTCTTCGGTTGTTATTAAAGACGCTTTTGATGGACAATTTGTACAAACTCCGCTGTCATTACGTGATTGTCCTTCTTCGGGGCAAGGTTCTAGACATTGCCCGTGCCAATATTCGTATCCTTCAGCGCACGCCGAACAATCGCCGGCATCACCACAACGCAAATTAGGGCTTGTTCCGCAAGCATTATCCGCGTGGACTTGAATAACACAAACACCATTTTGGGCAACGTGTTCGATACACTCAGTATCTTCTTTGCCTTCACATGGATTTGTGCAAACGCCGGAAATACAAATGTGATTTTTGTTTGCTCCACAAGCGCCATCTTCATTGATGTTGGAGATACTTGCCGCACCATCGACGACCGTGCAAGTTTGGCAGTAAATGTCGTAGCCAGCGGCTTCACATGGATCATCCCGACAAACACCACTGCTGTCGCGAATTTGTCCATCTTCACAAACGGGAACGCATGATCCTTGCCATTTTTCATAATTTGGCTCGCAAACACAATGATTGTCTTCATCACGCACTTCGTGTTCTTTGCAAATTTCTAGACATTCATCTCCATCTTCTTCGTAATTTTCATTACATACGCAAATCTCTTGTTGGTCGGGATCGCAATGTCTATTTTCTCCACATTCCTTTGGAACGCATGTTTCTCCGGATGGGACATAGCATGGATCACAGGAAATAGGAGCACAAACTCCGTTGGCACAACGACCTGTATTGTTGTTGCAAGGCTCTCCATCATGATCTGGATTGGGCTCCAGTTCTCCGGTTGTCGGTTCGCAAGCCTGTGCACAGAAGGTGGGTTCAAAATCCAAACATTGATTTTCAACACATGTGCCGTCCAATTTTGGAGTATAACCCTCTACACATTTGCATAGACCATCTATTTTCTCGCTGTGTTCTGGACAGTCATCATCTACGTCATCTCCTCCGATATGTGCACCGATGGAATCAACACCTAAACCACGATAAATGGAACTTTTATGGCTTTTACCTCCACCACAGGAAAATGCTGTTAAAGTAAACAGACTTGTCACCATTAGGACAAGAGTTAAGCCCGTTCTAAAACGTAGTTTATAGCTTTCCGACTCTTCTTTAATTTCTGTATTGCGAGATTGATTTTGTTGAATGGTCATCTTACACATAAATTCCCTCTTTTTTTGTTTATAACACACTTTTACACCTCTTTTATTGCGTTGTCAAGGGGAATTATTGTATTATTTGATTTTTCGTATCACTTTATTCATTAAGGTAGAAAAAGGGTATTGACCAAAGTTTGCTTGTTTTATCCAAACAGCATTTGGCACATGAAAAGAGGGCTTTTCGTATATAACTTGAAGAGTTAATTTAAAATGTGTAAAAACATGTGTGATAGTAGGATGTTTCCCAGGAAGAAGACTGTCTTCATGCCATGGAAATTCCCAAAGACCGTGAAGTAATCCTTTTTCAGTGCGTTGGCGGATCAGATATTCCCCTTTTGCATTTTGATATAGATACACAAGACCTGTTATATTTTTCTTTTTTAATTTTTTAATTTTTGGGATGGATTCTTGGATCTTTTTTTTATAGGCCATGCAGAATTTTTGCCATGGGCATTGGGCGCACTTTGGATTCGTCGGCGTGCATATGATAGCGCCTAAATCCATAATAGCACTAGCATAATCAGCCCCGTGAGTTTGATCTGTTAGTTTTTCGGCTAGGGGATAAATATCTTTTGCGGTAATTTCATCTGTTATCCCATAAAGACGGGCAATCACACGCATAACATTTCCATCAACTACTGTTTCCGGTATATTAAAGGCAAAACAGCAAATGCTGGATGAAGAGTAGGGGCCAATTCCCGGTAATTTTAATAATTCATCACGATTGTTGGGAATTTTGCCATCATGTTTTTCCATTAAAACTTTTGCACATTCGTGAATTTTGCGTGCACGAGTGTAATATCCCATCCCTTGCCAAGTCAAAAGAACATCTTGTAGATCAGCTTTGGCCAAATCTCGAACAGTTGGAAAGCGTTTCATCCATTTGTCAAAATAGGTTAAAACGGTTGCGACTGTGGTTTGTTGAAGCATAATTTCACTAATCCAAACAGCATAAGCATTGGAATGAGCTCCTCCTTTTGTGCGCCAAGGGAGGTCGCGTCCGTTTTGTTTATACCATGTTAACAAACTATTACTCAGATTCTGTATCATCTTGCTGAGATTCTGTATGGTTTTGTTCTGAGTTTTCTACAGGTTCAATAGATTCTTCTTCTGCTTCTTGAGGCGGTTTGATGTCGGGAACTGGATCTTCATCTTCGGCGGCTGCAGCTTCCGCAGCGGCTTGTTTAATCATATCTTGTTCGGGATTTTGGGCGACTTCCGGGACAACCTCTTTATTGCCAGCTTTTGCATAAACCCTTAATTTACGACCCGAATCATCCACATTTAAAAACACTTCTTGACCGGGATGTATCCTATCTTGCATAATCAATAAAGAAAGGGGATTTTCAACTTGTTCTTGAATTAAACGTTTCAAAGCACGGACACCAAATTTGCTTGTAAACACTTCATCCACAAACCATTGTTTTGCACTATCGTGTACGACAACATTATAACCAACCAGTTGCGCGCGTTTTAAAAGCTTGTTCAAGTGGATGTCCACGATTTTCAACAAATCTTCTTCGGTTAACTGATGGAATGAAACAATATCATCAAAACGGTTTAAAAATTCAGGTCTGAAATAATCGGTTAATTTTTCCACGCGTTGATAGCTGGGCATATTCGCCCCGACGTTGGATGTACAAATGATAATCGTATTTCTAAAATCAACGGTTGTTCCTTTGCTGTCAGTTAAACGACCTTCATCCAATAATTGCAACATCAAGTTCAAAATATCCAAATGTGCCTTTTCAATTTCGTCGAATAATACCACTTGGAAAGGTTTTAAACGTACGGATTCTGTGAGTAAGCCGCCGGCTTCAAACCCGGGGGCGCCAGGAGGTGGTCCGATCATTCGAGCAACCGAAGTGCGTTCCATATATTCGGACATATCTAAACGCATTAAAGCCGTTTCATCGTTAAACATAAATTCTGCTAAAGATTTTGCTAATTCTGTTTTACCAACACCGGTGCTACCAATAAACAGGAATGAACCGATAGGCCGGTTTGGATCTTGCATGCCTGAACGAGAACGCCGGATGGCGTCTGCCACAACCTTGACAGCATTATCTTGACCGACAACGCGGAGTTTTAAGATATCTTCTGCGTGGGCCATACGATTTTTATCCTCTGCATCTACCTTTTCAACAGGGATGCCTGTCCAATCTGCGATTGTGCGATTGCAAAATTCAGGGGTTAGAGTGTTTTCTTCCGGATTGACCTCTCCTCTGGCAATATCCATCATCAAAAGACTTGCAGAATCGTCCAATAAATCCAAAGCCTTTTCCGGAAAGTGTCGTTGTTTTATGTAACGTGCTGTCAACTGACAGGCAGCCTTGACCGTTTCCGTTGGAATTTTAATGTCATAATGCTCTTCATATTTTCCTTTTCTGGCTTGAACAATTTCGACACTTTCGTCTAAAGTCGGTTCTTCCAAAAGTAGGGGCTGTAAACACCCAATGACTGCCGCATCTTTTTCCAAAGTAGTAACATATGTTTGTGTATCTGTTTCCAAAATACAATTAATTTTTTGGGCAATAAGTGACAGTTTTAAAAATTTTGCAGGTTCTTTGTTTTCCGGAGAAATGTCCATATAAACTAAAAAGCTCATATCTTTTAAATACAAAACCTGCTGGCCATCTGTTTCAATAATGCTTTGAATAACTTGTTTAACCAAAGAAACATATTCTTCATTGGTGGAGGCATCCAACATGAGAGCACCCACATCAAATCCAACAACCTCCCGTGTTTGCATGTATTCCGGGGCATTTTCGGACAGCATGAATTGAATAAGGCCTTCAATAAGAGCAGATTTGCCTATACCTGCAGGTCCGATAATCGCTGGATTGTTTTTTTCATCACGCAATAATATATGTATAAGGCGCTCTAATTCTTTTTCTCGGCCGATTAAAGGATGTAATTTTCCTTCCTTAGCGAGGGAAGTGTAATTAATCAGATATTTTGTTGCGTCAAATGCCATTTACACACTCCCTAAAAACCAAAATTGTAACGAGGCGGTAATTCATTATGAAAATCCTCTGCTTCAAAGTAATCTTCGCTTGAAAGTTGAATGTCCTCTAATACAATATATCCATCATAGGATGATCCAGTCATGCCGGCTTGCATATAGGCCTTTTGGAGGTCTCCCCAGATATATTCTTTGGGATCGTCCGGGTTGCCGTATTTATCAAAAAGCATGTTCCAAAATTCAGTTAAGCGTTGTTTTTTTCTGGCATAATTGATCCGTGTAAAATTCAAAGAAGGATCCCCTTTGTTAAAATAGATGAGCTTATATAGGAGGTTGCCAGTGGCGTTGGATGTAAAGAACAATTGCAAAGTCTCATTTTTTCTTTTAAATGTAGCCTCGGATACATATTGAGTTTTCCTGTCACAAGCATAACGCTTAATGCATTGTTGGAGTTTTTCCGGGATGCGAATTCCTTTGGCACGGCAATCTTGTGCATAGTCAGTGGCATAGAAAGGCGGAATTGCATCCTGTGTTTTAACAAGAGTAAAGTTGCTGGCTCGCATAGCAGATAATACTTCCGCAGGGGTCATGCCCAAACTTAAATTTGCAATTTCAAAAGAAGAAACATCATGAACCGGTATGGTTTGAGAAACTGTTTCGTCGGCATTGGTATCCGGGGCGTCTTCATCCGGTATAAATGTCACAGGAGCGGGATATGCTTGTGGCGTTTCACGTATGGGCAGTGATATTGGCGCCGATGCTCTGGGTGATGGTAATGCATCCGGCTGAACCGGAGCTTGTGTTTGCTCGGGGACTTGTTGAGAATCGGGTGTATTAGAAATTGGAATGACAACCTCTGGCAAAGGGGGCGGAGCTAAAGAAAGACTATCCAAAGGAGTGGATGTGCGCCCTAAATTTGGGGGAAGATCATCAAACAAAGGAATGTCTAAATCGTCGGCCCGCGCAAGGTTGGACAAAAGCAAACCTTGTAAGAATAAAGCAAAAATGACAATAACTTTGTTCATGTTCCCCTTTTAATTTTTTTTCTTGACCTTTGTCGACAATGAAGGTACACTAAATTTCAGATATTATTTTTAAATGAAAACTTTTGGAAAATCAAGTAAAAAAAATGGGAAAAAAAGCGTTTATTTTATTTTTGGTTGTTTGTAGCCTAAGTTGTGGTTGTGCAACACGGCCGACAGATCCAGAAGAATTAAGGGTATACGAGGAAAATAATGATCCTTTGGAACCATGGAACCGGGGAGTTCATGCCTTTAATCAGGTGGCAGATAAGTGGGTTTTAAAACCTGTCGCAAAAGGTTATCGATATGTTGTGCCATCTTTTTTCCGTGATACTGTTAGCAGCTTTTTTGATAACTTAACACAACCTGTTCATTTTGCAAATGCGCTTTTACAGGCCCAATTTAAGGATGCGGGCAGTATCTTAGGGCGTTTTGCAACAAATACGACATTTGGTTTCTTTGGATTGTTTGATGTGGCAACAGAGGCCGGTATTCCCAACCCGGCAAACGATTTTGGCCAAACGTTGGCTAAATGGGGTTGGCAAGGTGATGGTGGGCCCTACATTGTTTTGCCTTTCTTGGGGCCGTCGAATGTTCGCGATGGTATCGGTACCGGTGTGGATATGTTAGCTAATCCGTTGGGATGGGCTTTGTGGAACGAAAAAGAATTGCATTACGGCTTAATTGCACTTGATGCCGTGTCAACGCGAGAGCGTGCGTTGGATTTGTTGGATGATTTGGAAAAATCGTCGACGGATTATTATGCAACATTGCGATCTATGTCGCGTCAGAATAGAAAAAAGAAGTTAAATACTGTTTTAAGTGGACAAGAAACTGATGAAAAACCGGAGTATGAAGCGGATTTTTCAGATATTGAATGGGAGGATTAAATGAAAAAAATTATTTTATTTTTATCAATGATGTGTTCAGTTGTTGCTTGGGCAGCCAATCCCGCTATTGATTTCGTGGATAATTTAGCGGATCAAATATTGAGAGAGGTTGTGACTGCGGATAAAAGCGCTGAGGAAAAAGAAAAATTGTTTAGAGATGCTTTTACAGAAGCTGTTGATTTGAAGGGCGTTGGCCAGTTTGTTTTGGGAACCGCCTGGAAAAAAGCTTCTGATGAAGAAAGACAGAAGTTTTTAGATGCTTTTACAGATTTGACGGTTAAAACCTGGGCTGGACGCTTCGATATGTATACAGGCCAGGAAATTGTTTTTCAAGGAACCAGAAATGCCGAGCGTGGGCAAATTTATGTTGATAGCGTAATCCAGGATAAACAGCCCGTTGAAGTTATTTGGCGTTTGCGTCCGTCTAAAGACTCTTATAAGATTGTGGATATTATCGTTGAAGGGGTAAGTATGGCTTCGACATATCGTAATGATTATAGGGCCTTTTTACAACAAAATGAAAATAATGTTTCAGCTTTAGCAGAAGAGCTCATTAAAAAGACCTCCGAGTTCCGGGCAAAAAATGAAAAAGAGTTGACAAAAAACTAATTTTATGCTATACTATCTTTGTAACATGAGAAAAGGAGGTTCGCATGGTTGGAATGGGAAAAATGAGTAAAGCAATATGGTCAGAAAGAGCAAGTCGCTTTATTGAAGGAGCGGCTGAAACTGCTATGAACTTGAGAGCTTCTTCTGGGAATTTCCTGAGGGCTCTGTTGTTGGGGGTGAGTTTGTCGGCTTTAGGAACTTCAGATGCTTTTGCTGGAGCGGTGAGAGTTATAGGTCGCACAAGCGGTGTTGATCATGGCACCAGGATGGAGTATTATCAACAAGCCCAAGCAGAAGGTGAGGCTGCAACGGCGGCCTTTGTCGCTTTAGGAAATGCTAGCGCGGCGCAGGTGCATGCTGGTAATGCCGCGGGTTTGCAGGAACTTAGGGATGGAAAAGAAGCGATGGAACTTGCGGCTAGCATGGCTCGTACAGGATTTGCCGTGAGAAGAGACAGTGCTTGGACAGACGCGAGTGAAAGAGAGGCTCGAGCCGCTGGAGCCGAGGCAGATCGGAGAACTTTGCAAGCTGGATTAGGACAAGGCTTAGATTTAGTCGCCACAGGAAATGCTGCTGCGGCAGGAGGAATAGCTCTTAAAGAGAAAATAGAGCATGATGCCACAGGCGCAGTTTTGGGAATTACTACAGCTGTGGTCGGAAAATTCCTGGGCAATTAAGCCTTTGTTTCAAAAAAACGACTTGACTTTACAGGAGGGATAGGTTATAATCCCTCCTGTTTTATTTTTAGCAAAAGGAGTATAAAATGCCCGCAACCTCTATGGATCAATTGGTCAATTTGTGTAAACGTCGTGGATTTGCTTTCCAAAGTGCCGATATTTATGGTGGTTTACAGGGCGTTTATGATTATGGTCCTTTGGGGGTGGAATTAAAGAACAACATCAAGGCTGCTTGGTGGCGTTCTATGGTGTATGAACGTGATGATGTGGAAGGCTTGGATACCAGCATTTTGACAATGCGTAAGGTGTTGCAATACAGTGGCCATGAATCCACCTTTTCGGATCCTTTGCAAGATTGTAAAAAATGTAAAGCCCGTTTCCGTGCTGACCATGTGAAAGACGGGAAATGTCCCGAGTGCGGTTCCACAGATTTGACGGAAGTGCGTTCCTTTAACACAATGTTCAAAACGAATTTTGGACCGGTGGATGATGGTTCTGTGTTCGTTTATTTGCGTCCAGAAACATGCCAATCCATTTTTACTCAATTCAAAAATGTGATTGATTCTACTTCACGTAAAGTGCCGTTCGGTATTGCCCAGATTGGTAAGTCTTTCCGTAATGAAATTACTGCACGTAACTTTATGTTCCGTCAACGTGAATTTGAACAAATGGAATTAGAGTTCTTCGTGAAACCAGGCACAGATTTAGAGTGGATGGAAAAGTGGAAAGATTATTGCTTGAAATGGTGGGAAGCCCAAGGATTAGATTTAAGCAAAATGAATGTGCATGACATTGCAAAAGAAGATTTGGCCCATTATTCCAAGAAAACATACGATTTGGAATATCAATTCCCACACGGTTTGGATGAATTGATGGGTATTGCCGATCGTCAAGACTACGATTTGGGTAATCATAGCCGTCATCAAGAAGAATTGAATTTGGTGGCTCATGTGCATAAGAATCCGGATTCCACAGCAAAATTGGCTGTGTATGATGAAGAAGACAAAAAATGGTATGTGCCTTTTGTGATTGAACCCTCCATTGGTGTGGATCGTGCTTTCTTAGCTGTAATGACGGAAGCTTATACAGAAGAAAAGTTGCCGAATGGCGAAACACGTACTGTTTTGAAATTAAAGAAACATTTGGCTCCAGTGAAAGTAGCTGTGATTCCTTTGAAACGTAATAATGAACAAATTGTTTCTTTGGCACATCAAATTAAAGCGGATCTTTTGAAAACTGGTATCGGTCGTGTGATGTTGGAAGATTCCGGAAATATCGGAAAAGCTTACCGCCGTCATGATGAAATCGGAACGCCGCTTTGTATTACGGTGGATTTTGAATCCATTGAGCAAAGCCCAGCCACAGTGACATTGCGTAATCGTGACACGATGGAACAAGAGCGTGTCGCAGTGGCCGATTTGCCTAAGTATTTGAAAGAATTCTTTGGCGCATAAAAAGGGCTTGATTTTAACTCAAAAATTTGTTATAATATCAACAATTGGTTCAACAAGACAAACAATTTGAAAGGGGTGAATTCCTTTGGTAACAATCGTTGTGCGTGATAACAATGTGGAACAAGCTATCCGTGTTTTGAAAAAGAAAATGCAACGTGATGGTAGTTTCCGTGAAATGAAGTTGCGTCGTTATTACGAAAAGCCATCTGAAAAGAAGGCTCGTAAGAAGACCGAGTGCGTTCGTCGCGCCCGTAAAGCACAAAGAAAACGTTTCTGGGCAGAAGGTTTTTAATTCGCTCTGTATTAGTTTTTATCTCCATCCGATTTTTGGGTGGAGATTTTATTTTGTGCTAAATTGAAAAAAATTCTTGCAATTTGTGGGAAATGTTGTATAATAAATCCCGTTGCGCCCGTAGCTTAATTGGATAGAGCATCTGACTACGGATCAGAAGGTTGTGAGTTCGAGTCCCGCCGGGCGCGCCATTTAAAAAGAGCCAAAACGGCTCTTTTTTATTTTATAAAGATATTTTAATTACTTTCTGAATAAGCCCCGATAGAACACGGTTAAGATTTCATCAACAGCTTTTGGGCTATAACCTTTCCATTGCATGGCATCCAAGATGATCTTTTTGCGCGAAACGAGCATAAAGATAGAGGAAAAAAGCATCACCACTTGTAAAACCGCTTCTTTATAGCTCATTTTCCCTTCATTAGCATCGACTAATAGATCAACAAAAATCTGTCTGTAATGTGTATTTAATCCTTGAAAAAGCTCTTTAAAGCTTGGAGAAGGTTCCACATATTCTCGCACAAAAATCATACACATAGCTGTTGTCAATTTGTCGGAACAAAATAATTCCACAAAACCCCGAATAAATCGTTTTAATAGCGCTTCGCTTTTTTGAGGGCAGGGTCTTAAAGGAAGTTCATTTTGATATTCTTCCATCTCATCAGTAAATTTTTGATTGATGCGAACTAAAATTCTTTTTAAAACTTCCGCATATAAACCTTGTTTGTTGCCAAAATAGTAGCTAATGGCCGCAACATTTGCGCCTGCTTTCGCTAACACATCACGAGTTGCCGTTGGTTCATAACCTTTGACAGCAAACTCATAAATGGCCGTTTCTACAATTTTTTCTTTTGTTTCGGACTTCATTTTACCACCCTCAAGATATATGATATCCTTTTTGCGCGGAAGTGCAAGTGTTTTTTACGATAATCCTTTTTCCTTTAATACCCATTTTTTCAAGGTGATATTATCGGCTTTACCGGTAGCAAACAATGGCAATTCTTCCTTGTACATAAACTCAACAGGAATATAAAGCTCACTCATACCCTTAGCACGAACTTTTTCAGCAAAGGTGCTTCGAGAAGCTTCTTTATTGTTGGTGACCATAATGATTTGTTCTCCCTTTTTGTCCGAAGGAATTGCTATTGCGCCACAGCGGAATTCATCTGTGCCCCAAATTTCTACGGCAATGTTTTCCACAGCGGTAAGAGAGATCATTTCTCCGGCAATTTTCGCAAAACGTTTAACACGATCGACGATTTTGACAAAGCCTAAATCATCTACAACAACAACGTCTCCGGTGTGATACCATCCGTCCTTGACGGGTACTAATACGCCAGGATTATCGGCATATAGATAGCCTTTCATAATATTGGGGCCGCGTACCACAAATTCACCGCCTTGCTTAATGCCTTCCACCGGCTCTAAACGGTAATCAATGGCAGGAGGCAACTTGCCCAATGTTCCAAATTTATTGAATAGTGTATTGTTACCACATAACACAGGGGAACATTCTGTTGTTCCATAGGCTTCCATCAAGCGTACACCCAAACGTTCTGCAACTAAGTCGCGAGTTTCTTGCTTAACGGCTTCAGCACCCGCATAGCATAAACGAACATTCCTAAAATCATGTGGGTGTGAAATGTTTGCATAGACCTTATAGAATGTATCTGTTGCCGCCATAACGGTTACTTTTAATTCATATAGTAATTCAGTAATTGTACGATACAACAGCGGAGATGGGAACAGGAACAAGCGAGCTCCCGAGAAAATGGCGAAGAAAGTTCCAACGCACAATCCAAACGAGTGGAACATAGGCAGGGAATTGAACAATAAATCACGAGCCGTCAACTGTTCAAAACAGCGCGTTTGATTGACGTTCGCAATAATGTTGCTGTGAGAGAGCACAACGCCCTTAGGGGTTCCTTCCGAACCGGATGTGAACAAGATCACAGCAGGATCGGAACTTTCTTGTTGTACCGGTATCTTTTTGATTTTATAGTACCAAAGTCCACGTAGTTTTTCACTGAGTTTAATGGTTTTAGCTAAATCTTCCAAGTAAGTAATTTTAATGTGTTCTGCTTTGATGGCTTCAATGACTTCCTCTAATTTTGCCTTCATAATAAAGGCTTTTGAAGTTATGATGCGTTTCACACAAGCGGTTTTACACATTGTCACAACAACGGGGGCGCCAAGCGAAAAATTCAACATAACTGGAACACGTGCATAAGCAGAAAGTCCAAAGAAAGAAACAACTGTTGCGACGGCATTCGGTAAAATGACGCCTACATTTTCGCCTCGCTCTGTAATTTGTGCAAATTTTTGGCCCAAAACATAGCTTTTTAATAAAACATCCTTGTATGTTTGTGGTTGGCGATTGATATCTTCTAAAAATTCACGCCGTTTAAATAATCCTTCTTTTCCGTAAATACGAGTAATTCGAACGAAATTTTTAAATAAAGTGATGTGTTTGAAATTCATAGAAAAACGCATTTTGTTGAGCAAGTGATAGGTTACATCACGCAAATAGTCACGGTTTTTCTTTAATTCTTCATTGATTTCAATATAGTTGGGTTTACCCACTTTGATTTTAATTTTCGGGAAAGGCCGATGCGGTAAGTTTTCTTTTGTTTCAGAAAAAGGACTATACTCCGCGCCGCTGATCCAAATAGGAATAAAGGGGGCGCCAGTCCTGTCGGCCACAACCGCAGGTGCTTCATAAATTTTCATAATATCGCCTGTGTCGGTCATACAGCCTTCGGGGAACATAACACAATAACGATTGGAATTGATGATTTCAATTACATCTTTTGTGTCGGTCACATTGATATAGCTAAACTCTCTTTTTTCTGCATAGTGCATGAAAAAGCGAATCCATTTGTTGCGATATAGTTTTGCATGGAGCAAAAAGACAGGATTATTTGGTAGGAAAGCAAACAAAATAACTGGATCCAACCAAGAAACATGGTTTGAAATATAAATACCCTTTTCGGGCCAATCACTGGGGTCCTCCACTTGAAAAGAAACACGGATTTTCATAACCCGGAAAGCACATCTTAATAAAAAACGAACAAAATTTTTCATATTTCCTCCTTATTTTGTCTATATAAAAGGCATTATAACACTTTGTAACAAAAATGCAACAAAAATGTAACAAAAATATAAAATATTTTGTATTTATTTGAAAACAAATAAGAATTTAGCATATGCATTTATGATGTGCATATGTTAAATGAGTTGTATTAAATTAATTGCTTATACACACATCTGCACCATTCCAACCAACGCCATATCGGATTGTTTGTGAACAGCAAGAAGTTGCTTTGCATTGATGATTATTATCTCTATACAAACAGTATCCTGTTTGATTTTCTGCACAGCATAAATCTGCACCATTCCACCCTATGTGCTCCGTAATAGATCCTGAACAACAAGAATATTTTGTGCAGTTTCCTTGACTATCTTTTTGAGCACAATACATTGTTTGAATGTCAGAACAACATAAATCGCTACCATAGTCACTAACACCCTTTTGGATGGTTCCAGAGCAACAGTAATAACCCTGGTCAGATCCCATATAGGGGGTATTCTCTGGTGCACAACAGCTATTTTGTATGCAGGTTCCATTTTCATCAAAATCAACACAAGCAATAACGTAGTCTGCTGGGCAACAAGCATCTTGAGTGCATCGGCCATCTTTTCGACGTGCACAGTATGATTGTTGATTCGGTTGACAACTCCTTTTTAGTCGACAGATTCCATTCTCATCTTCATCTACGCAAGATACAGTATAGCCATCCGAAACGCAAGAAGCATTTAAACAGGTGCCATTTTCGTCAAATTTCCAACAGTAAGGTTGTTGATTGGAAGGACAACAGATACTCATTCTGCATACCCCATTATCATATTCTTCAGCACAACGAATATCATAGTTATACGAACACCAGCTGTTCCCTTCTATACAAGCCCCACTTCTATCTCTAATGCGACAATAAGCTTTATACCAACTTCCGGGACATTCTATAATGCCGTTCCCTAAATCAGTGAGGTTATAAGCACCACAACTCCGTGCCTCAATACACCTCCCCTGGGAATTAGTTTTTGCACAGTAAGTAGTAACTTGGTTAGAATTAGTACAAGCTAGCACATTATCATAGGCGCGCAGATCGCCAGGAGCACAACATCCTCCGTCTAAACATTCTCCTTGTTCGTCGCGTTTTGAGCAATATGCTGTGTATCCAGATCGACAACAGAAACCCAGTTTGCAATTGCCATTATTATCTGTATCTGCACAGGATAGTGGTGTGTTACTTGGACAGCATAGATCAGTGTTGTTTGTGCCGATTCCTCTATGAACGGTTCCAGTGCAACATCCATGATAGCCCTCGTTTGTTAAAACTACTTCTGCCTCTGGAGAGCAGCATAAATCTTTGCCGTCATAGCCTATGCCTTCATAAACTGTACCAGAACAACAGCTATATTCTGGTCCATATCCATACTTAGTGCTAACATATGTTTTTTGGCCAGCAGGGCAGCAGAACATGCTCCAGCAGTTACCATCATTATCACGTTTGTAACATTGTGCAACTTGTCCTGTTGGACAGCATACGTCAGCTCCGTTTATGGCTGCATTTTCTGAAACGTCCCCTTTACAACAGCCACCAGAGATACAAAGACCATCAAGGTCTCGTTGTGCACAGTAAGGAGTTTGGCCTTCATCACAACATATTGGCATATCATCATAATAGCGTTTATTTTTGTCAGGGGTGCAACAGCCTGTAGCCAAAGAATATTCCGTCGTTCCGGAAGGACAACACCAGAAGCCCATCAATACTTCATCTGGGTTACAACACCGATCTTCTGCTACCGCAAAACCATCGGAATCAATTGGACAACACATTGTATTATTGTAACCACTTCCTGTTACGGAGTAAGATTCAACAGAAGATAACCATGAATTTGTGTCGCAACAGGTATTTTTCGTGGAGTTATATCCTGGGGATCCAGCAGAACAGCAATGTCCTTCGTCATTGCAACACTGACCGTTGACACATGTATTCCCAAGACCGCAGCAAACTTGACTTCCCTCTGAACCACAAAGTTTTTCTTCCGGGCAAAGTGCTAAACAAGCGGCCTCATCTGTTACGCATGCCTCCACTGTGTGACACCAATAAAACCCTTCTTTTTTGCACAGGGCGCGCGTGGCAGGCATACAGGTGTTGTTATAAGATGTCCAGCCTGTTTCGCATACACAAGTATGGTCAGTATTTCGTATTTTATGGTCGTCACACTTTAAATAACAACTGTTTTCGATGGCGTCATATGCATCATCGCAAATGCATGTATTGTTTTTGAAAATTTTTCCTTCGCCTTGACAAAGCTGACAAGATCCTGGTTCACCATAGTAATGGTTGTTATTGTCACAAAGACAGTTTCCTTGTCCGTCACAAATTTGGCCGATGCCACAAGGGGTTCCTTCATTTGCCGTTTTAATGTTGCCAGTAAGTGGATTACATTCGAGTTTGCAGGCGGTTTCCTCAAAGTCCAGGCATTGGTCTTCAACGCACAATCCTTCTAGATTAGGCGTATAACCTTCGTCGCATTTGCATAATCCCTTTACTCTTTTGCTGTGATCTGGGCAAGGAACAGATCGAGAGTCCCCAGGATAAACTCCGATAGAATCAACTCCAGTACCATGATAAACAGATCTTTTGCGACTCTTTCCGCCATGGCCAAAGGCAAATGCAGAAGATGCTGCAAGGATAATTAAAATAAACACAAATAATATTTTGCAAATCGTATGTTTGGAATGCTTGCGTGAACACTCAGTATTGGTTGACATATTTCTACACATACAAAAACTCCTTTGTTCTAATATGTATCTTTTATATCAAATTATACCTGTTGTCAATAAAAATTAAAGACAAACAATGGACTTTATGCGAGCAATCTAGTTAAAGCGGGAACGGTGTCCCCGCAATTAACTAATCACTTATACACAAGGCATAACTATATGCTGAAGACCGTTCAGTCCCGTATAAACTATAATCATAGAGGCTGGAAGAGAATGCTTTGCAGGAATCAGTAGTAGAGGCATTTGATGTTGTCCAGAAACTGATGCCGCTAAATGCCTCATCTATAGAACGTAAAACTGTGCTGAATTTTGTTTTGTCGGGTGCATAGTTGCTGCTATAGTAAGTGCAATACGTATTCTGTTTGCAGCAGGGGCCTGAATACCCAGAACCTTCTTTAACTTGTGAATTAGAAGAGCTTGGATAACAATTTAAATCTTCCGCTGCGATTAAATGCATTCCTTTTGCTTTACACAAGTGATCTGCGGTCCACCAATTCATTCTAGTATCGCTCTTATAAACGGTGCCAACTCCGTCAATATCCGCAGTGGTAAAAGCAACATCGTTAATCGGTTCACAAGTTCCAGCATTCGGGTAGCAACTTGTTGCTGTTATGTTACAATAATAACCATCATCACAATCCGCATTTGTTACGCAGTCCATATCTTGTGCGCTGTAACACATACCTGCCCCATTCGGACCAACTCCGGGGATGACCTTTCCTCCTTTAGGACAACAGTTGCCAGCGGTGCATTTGCCTTCTGTATCACGGACAGAACAGTATGGTGTCTGAACGCTAGCGCAGCATAAATCGCCGCCATTTGTGCCAGATCCTTCCATAACGCTACCGGAGCAACAAGCTGCAGCAGTGCAAGCCCCAGATGAATCCCTTTGTGTACAATATGGTGTCTTATTCGCATTGCAACACACAGTTATATCGTCGACGTATTGTTCATTTTCTGGAGCACATTCACTTTCCGGAGAGAATTGACATAACGCTTGGAGAGAGTAAGAAGAATACCCAATGTAATGATAATTATCATCCCGTTCCATTCCAAGTAAATATCCAGGTTGCATACCCAAACTAAATGCACTACAAGTACCATTAGACGCTGAGTTTGAAGCAGTCCAAACCCAGTAGGATTCGCCAAATGTTGATCGTAATGCTTTTAATGGATCGCTAAAATTACTTGGAGTGCTACTTGTCGTTGTGCATCTGTATCCACAGCCGACAAGTCCAAAACATGAATTTTGATCTACACAGCAACCACCAGAGTAAGACGAACTTTCTGTTACATATGAAGACTCGTCACGATAACATTTAAATTTCTCTACATCTATCAGCTCCATTCCCTGGGCTTTGCACCAATTGTCTGCAGCCCACCAATTCAATCGAGCGTTGTTGCTGCTTATGCGAAGATTTACCCCTAATGCATCTGCGGCCGCAGATCCTGGTAGAGCGTCTGTATAGGCACCGAAATATTTACATGTACCCTTGGTTGGATGTTCACATGTTTCGCCTTCTAGATGGCAATACTCCTGGTCCGAACAATCATCATTGCTGGAACATCCTTCAACACTGTATTGGCAAGGATCCTCATCGTATGGTAAATAAACGTTGCCATTTTCGCAAATGGTGCAGCTTCCGTCACGAAGGCTTGGAAGCAATCCTTCCGGACAAATTGAAACACATTCATTATTTTGAATTTCTTTGCCCCTTTCGTCACAGATTTGACAATTGCCGGGTTCGCCATAATAACCCCTGGAATTATCGCAAAGACATTCGCCGGGTTCGCCATAATGGCCGGAGTCAACATCACAAACACATTCTCCTTGGGCATCACATATTTGCCCCGTTCCGCAAGATTTACCTTCCTCGGCGAAGGTAATATCGCCAGTAGTGGCTTTACATTCAATTTTGCAAGCCGTTTCTGTAAATTCTAAACACAAATTGGGAACACAGAATCCCAGCTCATTTCTCGTATATGTATCTTCACATTCGCATTTGCCGGGGGATACTTCAACCTCGTGTTCCGCGCATGAAAAACGAACTGTAACCTCCCTGATGCCTTCATAAACAGATTCCTTTTGAGTCTTGTTGCTACCACCACATGAAAATGCCGTTAAAAAGAATAAACTGGCCACCATCGAAGAAAGTATAGTTCCGGTTTTCCAGTTAAGTTTATAGTTTGTTGTTTCTTTTGTAACTTGTGGTTTACAGCTTTGAGATTGATTGTTTTTGCGCATGTTTGTACCCCTTTTCAGAATGTGTACTACACTTTTTACTCTAATTTATTTTTATTGTCAATAGAAAAGTGATTTTATAACTTGATTTTTGTTGCTTTCTTTTGTAAAATAATTTGCAAAAGGAGTTATCATGTCAGAAAAGATAATTAAACCGTCGGTTATTACAGGTTTCCCGGAGTATTTGCCGGAAGAGCGTATTTTGGAACAGCAGATGATGGATACCATACGTGCTGTATTTGAAAGCCATGGTTTTTGTTCTATTGAAACGCCTGTTGTAGAAAAATTGGAAGTTCTTCTTTCCAAGAGTGCCGATACAAACAAAGAAATGTATGTGTTAGGGCGTCTTCAGGCAGAGGAAAAAGAAGAAGCCAAGATGGGATTGCGCTATGATTTAACAGTGCCATTCGCTCGTTATGTAGCACAACATGAAAATGATTTGGTATTTCCGTTCAAGCGTTATCAAATGCAACCTTGTTGGCGTGGAGAGAGACCTAAATTAGGGCGTTATCGTCAATTTACACAATGTGATGTGGATGTGATTGCTCGCGAAAAGTTGGCTCCAGAGTATGATGCATTGATTCCTGCTGTTGTGTGCGAAGCATGGCAAAAAATTGGATTTAAGAATATTGTTTTACAAATTTCCAACCGCAAGATTTTAGCGGGTTTTGTTGAGGGGCTAGGCGTTGAAAAAGTCGGGGAGACTTTGCGCGTATTGGATAAATTGAAAAAAATTGGTGAAGATGGCGTTCGCGAAATGTTATCTGAGTTGAAACTGAACGAAAAGCAAATTGCTGCATGTTTAAAAATTGCAAAAATCAATACGCCGGATTTGTCTTTTGCCGATAAAGTTCGAAATTTAGGTGTCCAAAATGATATGTTAGAGCTTGGCCTTAATGAATTGACAGAATGTGTGAAATTGTATGCATCTTTGTGTAAAGTTCCTTATCGTGTTGATATGTCACTTGTACGCGGTTTCGATTATTATACGGGAACAACCTATGAAGTGCAATTGGTTGGCACAGATTTTGCGGATTCTATTGGTGGTGGTGGCCGTTACGATAATTTAGCTTCGACTATGACCAAAAGTCGATTGCCTGGTGTTGGTATGTCTATGGGAATTTCTCGTGCTTTGGGTGTTGGCTTGAAATTAGGGTTGATGAGGACTGGTGCCAAATCACCAACGGAAGTTTTGGTTGTTAATGTGGAGGATACTGATAAATCTAAAATGTTGACTGTTGCTGAAAAGTTGCGTGCGCGTGGCATTAAGACAGAAGTGTATTTGGAGGGAGGAAAGTTGGTAAAGCAATTAAAATACGCTAATGATAAAAAAATCCCTTATGTTTGGTTTGATATTGACAATATGTTAAAAAATATGGAAACTGGAGAGCAAACAGTAGCAGATCCTGATACTTGGGCCCCAAATAAATAAAGGAGAAAATATGAAGTTTTTTGCATGGATAATGAGTTTAGTTTTATCAACGAAGGTTTTGGCAAATCCTGCCTGCACAACATTATGTCCTTTAATTGTTGGCGGTGGTTTAGCAATCGCAAAAAAGATGGGCGTGAAAGATGAGGTCGTCGGTGTTTTGTCTGGTGCGCTATTGGCAATTTTTGGGTATTGGATGATTCGTTTTTGTGAAAAAAGAAATTGGAATTTTCCAGGCCGTAATTTTATTTTGATGGTTTTGTCTATTGCTTCTATCGGATTTGTGTATGTGAATACTTTGACATATAATCCGGGGCTTCATTGGAATTTGCTTTATGTAGATTCATTTTTGCTGGCTGCTTTATGTGGTGCAGCGGCCCACATCACAGGCGTTCATATTTATGCATGGTTAAAGGAGAAAAATGGTGGCCATGCTCATTTTCCATTTGAAAAAGTATTGATTCCTATTTTATTGGATGTTGCCATGTGTTGGATTTTTGGCCAAACGAATTTGTGTGATTGTCAGGAAATTTTTATTGTGAAATAAAATAACTAAATAAAGGGGGAGATAGATGCGTTTTACAACAGAATTTTGTTATATGTTGGATGGCAAAGGAAAGGCAAAGGCTGTTTCCTTAAAGTCTGTTTCTCATCAAACAAAATCTCCTGTATGGGTGCATATTGATTATTCGAATGAAAAAAATCAAGAATGGTTGAAAACACAAAGATTATCTCCTGCTGTGTTAGAAAACTTATTAGATTCCGATACGACGCCCCGTTATTTTAAAGATAAAAAAGGCACTTTAATTGTTTTGCGTGGTGTCGGTCCAGTCAATGGTGAACAAGATGATATGATTGCTTTGCATGTGTGGATGACGCCAAAAAGATTGTTGACCTTGTCCCATAGAGCTTTGCCAACAATTACGCAAATTATGCAAGATTTTAAAAAAGGCCATGGTCCTAAGACTATATCAGATTGTTTTGTTGAACTGGCTCGCCAAATGAATGCACGTATCGAAAAGGCTTTGGTGGATATCAATGATGAAGGAGACGATTTAGAAGATGTTGTAATTGGTGAAACAACCTTTAGGGAGGATGTTTCTGTGCGTCAAAGGTTGAGTGTGTTGCGTCATAAGATTGTAGGATTGCGTCGGTATTTGGTGCCGCAACGCGATATGATGAATAAGCTGGCCACCGAAAAGGCGATATTTGATGATGAAAATTTAGCTCAGTTGCAAGAAGTCGCGCGGGATTTATCAACGATTGTGTCAGAGCTGGATTTTGCACGAGATCATTCTGCGGTGACACAGGAAGAACTAGATTCGCAAACAAATATAGAAATGGGGCGGACCATGTATTTAATGAGTTTAATCATGGTTGTTTTTACCCCGCTTACCTTTGTCACAGGATTATTAGGTGCTAACGTTGGCGGAATTCCATTTGGAAGTCATCCGTATGGCTTTTTGGTGATTAGCGTCATTTTAGTATTGATCGCCTGTGTGCAGATGTGGATTTTAAAGAAAGTACATTGGCTTTAAATTACCAATTTTTACATTTCGCAGATGTTTCTTGATACATTTCCTTCGTATCAATTGCCTTATCTTTTTCATCTAGCTTTTTATTGATGAATGCAATAATTGGTTTTATGGCATTGTTTATGGTAGATACTTGACGTTGCACCACATTACGGATGTCATTTGTATTATAGACGACTTGTGGAGAAAGCTTCTTTAAAGCCTTCGCGACAGCCTTTTCCACATCTGCCTTATAAAAGGCAAGAGCCTGTTGAGCAATGGCAACGTGATAATTTTCGTGGCTTAAAATCGTCTTGTATTCACAGCTGGATGGTGGATATTTTTTATCGATATAGACATCAAGAATAACATTTTTTAATTCTACTTCTACGTTTTCCAATGCGACACAAAATTTATCCAATTGTTTGGAGATAGAAGGTGTTGCTTCAATATGGGCATCCAATTTCGAAACGGTTAGTCCCAAAGTATAAGGAGACACATTCGCATTCACTTTTTTCAAAAACTCTTCACGTGAATAATTTGTGATATATTTTGGTTTTCCAGGAAGGGCAGTGACATGTACACGAGTTGTCATGCTTGTACAAAAAGGAGTTGCATTTTGTGCAAAAGCAGGGCATACTAATAAAAAGAAAATCAATAAAAATTTTTTCATAACATGACTATAACACAAGGATTTTAAAAATGCAAACACAAAAAATTATTTCTTGGAATGTTGCGTCAGTACGGGCAAGATTGCCGGCCTTATTGCAATTGTTGGAACAGGGAAATCCAGATGTTGTATTGTTGCAAGAAATAAAGGCAGAGGAAAGTACTTTTCCATTTTTTGATTTGAAAATTGCTGGATATAATGCAGTGATTGCAGGGCAAAAATCGTACAACGGCGTAGCTATTTTATCCAAAGAAAAATTGACGAATGTTCAATCAATTTTATTACCCAATGAAGAAAATCCTCAGGCGCGTTTTATTCAGGCAGAAACAGAAAGTGGTATAACCGTTATTTCAGTTTATGTTCCAAATGGGAATCCGCCAGAAAAAGATCCGACGGATAAAACAAAGTTGATGTATAAATTAAAATGGATGAAGGCGTTAAATGAGCATGTCAAGAAGTTATTAGACGAGCAAAAAGCTTTTGTTTTGGGTGGTGATTTCAATGTTATTGAGCGGGATTCAGATGTGTATAATCCAGAGGTTTATCGCCAAAATGCTTTGATGCTGCCTGAGGTGCGTTCTTTATACAATGATCTTTTGTCGTTGGATGTTGTAAATGCTATTCGCTTGAAAAATCCGGAGCCACATACTTATTCTTTTTGGGATTTTCAAATGAATGCATTTGCAAAAGATTGGGGAATGTTGTTAGATGCTTTGTTTGTTGCAAAAAAAGACGAGGCAAAAATTGTAAATGCTGGTATTTATAAAAATGTTCGAGGTTGGGATAAAACATCCGATCATGCGCCTATATTTATAGAGTTATCAAAAGATATTTAGTCTGCTTTAGGCGGATTAAATGAAGTAATACCTTGAATTTGAATCGTCTTACAACGATTTGTATGGCCCGATGTAATAGTAAAATTTCGTTTCGGTAAATCTATTTCTTTTGATAAAAAATCAATTAAAGCGTCATTTGCTTTTCCGTCAACGGCAGGGGCACGCAAGGCAATTTTAATATGCGTTTCATTCCACATGCCTGCCCATCCTTCATGTCTTGCATTAGGCAGAACACGCACTTGAATTATGCAGCAATTATTCTTTTGGCAAGGCTGCGACTTGGTCATTTTGATCCTCAGATATAGGTGGTAGAGATGTTCTTTTTAATTCGGCTACCTGTTGTTGCAATATGCAAATTTCTTGACGTAGGGCAAAAATTTCTGGCGCTATTTGTTTTGCAACTTGATGGGCAATATCATATTGACCGGATTTTGTACGGAACAAACGAAAGGCGCGAATAGCCGCATATACCAAAGCAATAATCCATATTGCATCCATTATCCAAAGGGCTGTTGATTGGAAAATGTGGGCCATCATTTCCGTTGTGTTTAGTTTAAATGTAAAATTTAGTTTGGTTAATTGTGCGGAAATGTAATTGAGAATAGCACTGGGATTGGATAGAGAACTGTTTGCTTTCATCACTTCTGTAAAGTGTTCTAATGAAACTAATCGATCTTGAATTTGATCAATTCCAAAGTGAATCTTCATGAATTGAGGCAACTTAAATCGTCCATACCATAGAAGACACCATAAGGGTAAAAGCCATACCAACTGCCATAGAATCGAAGAAATTATTCGGCATATAAAGCGCGCGAGTGAGAGTATAAATTTTTTGAAATGCATGTTCTTATCCTCTTAAAAAAAACTATATGGATCGATGTCAATCCGAATTTCCACAGATGGTGGTATTTTAACTTGATTTAACCAATTTTGCAACAGATTTTGTAGCTTGATGGATTTTGTAGCTTGGACCAAAATACGATAGCGGTATTTATCACGCAGCTTAGCAATGGGGGCTACAACAGGGCCTAAAATATTTACATCTTTGATGAAAGGAGATTTTTGCACCAATGTTTTTGCCATTTGATAGGTAAGGGCATTGTTTTTACCGCTCAAAATAATCCCCGCTAATTTTCCAAAAGGTGGCATTTTTAAGATTTGTCGTTCATTTATTTCTGCCTCTAAAAAGGCATTACGATTATTTTCTTTTAATGCACTTAAAATTAAATTATCCGGGCTATATGTTTGCAAAAGAGCCAGCCCTTTTTTGGCTTCACGACCAGCACGGCCCATAACTTGATTCAGAAGTTGAAAAGTTCTTTCTCCAGCCCTTAAATCGCCACCACTTAAACTCATATCCGCATCAATGATACCAACTAAAGTCAGGTTGGGGAAGTGATGTCCCTTAGCAAGCATTTGTGTGCCGATTAAAATATCCAAATCTCCACGGAGAATTTTATCAATCAATTTTTCAAATGTTTGTGGTGATGTAAGTGTGTCAGAGGTTATTTCTGCAATTCTTGCCGATGGGAAAAGTGTTAAGACTTCTTCTGCAACACGTTCTACCCCTGGACCACAAGAGATTAAAGAACCTTTTTCATGACAGCAAGGACAAGCTTCCGGTATATGTTTTGTATAACCACAATGGTGACATTGGACAAAACCGCTGCGACGATGTTCTGTCAACCACGCACTGCAATGCGGACATTGAAGACGCGTGCCACAGGCGCGGCATAATACCAAAGGTGCATAGCCACGACGGTTGATGAATAGTAAAGATTGTTCTCCTTTTGCCATTTTAGCTTGAATAGCATCTTGCAATTGTTTGGAAATAAAGCGAACGGGGCCTTTTGTTTTTTGTCGCATATCGACGAGCTCTATTTCGGGCAAAGTTGCTCCTGCAAATCGTTCTGGCAAATGTATGTATTGATAACGATGACTGATAGCATTATAATATGTTTCTAAACTGGGTGTGGCACTGGCCAAAATAATGGGACATTTGGCTTGTTGTGCACGGACAATGGCCATGTCTCTAGCATTATAAAGGACGCCATCTTCTTGTTTATATGAAGCATCATGTTCTTCGTCCACGACGATAAGTCCTAAATCGTTAAAGGGTAAAAAAAGAGCAGAACGGGCCCCAACAATCACACGAGCAGATCCGGATCGCACGGCCTCCCATGTATCACGGCGTGTTTTTGGCGTGATAGATGAATGCCAAAGTGCCGGTTGGACGCCAAATCGATTTTCAAAACGTTGTAGCCATGCTGTTGTTAAAATAATTTCCGGCAGTAAAACTAAAACTTGTTTGTTTTGCTTTAGGGCGCTGGCGATTGTTTCGAAATAAACCTCTGTTTTGCCGGAGCCTGTGACACCATCTAAAAGAGCAACTTGAAATCCTTTTAATTCCAAAAGCTTTGAAATGGCTTTTTGTTGCGCGGAGGAAAAAGATAATAGGTGATAATCCGGAGTAGGAGGTTCAAAAACACAGGGTTTTTTGCTGACTTTTTCAATTTCCGGGTGGAGTGCCATTTTTAAAACAGCACCGAGAGAACTCATCGTATATCCTGCGACCCAGTTGACAAATTGAATTGTTGAGTGTGGGAGTTGCGGCAAAGGTAATACTTCCAAAATTGGTTTTAGTTTGGCCTCAGGACACGGAGTGGAAGGGGATTTATCCCAAACAACACCTAACACCTTTTTACGCCCTAATGTGGCTCGCACAAAAGTTCCAATGGGTAATTCCGTGTCATGTGTATATTCATAACAACCAAGTGCCAAAGGAAATAAAACAGGAATTCGTTGCATTTTTTATCTTTTTCTCTTAAACTCGTATTATAAGGATACATGAAATGATATCAGAATACAACCCTTTATCGGAAAGTATTACTATAAATTTACAAAATGCAGTAGATTTATGGCAAAAATATTTGCTGACGGAACGGCGATTGTCGAATTTGACCGCTTCATCCTATTATTTGGACATAAAAGAGTTTTTTAGTTTTTTAAGAGAACATTTGGGACGTTCTGCAGATGTGTCTGATTTGGATCAGCTTACTGTTACGGATTTCAGAGCATTTTTAACATGGCGAACGAATCGTAATGTGACCAGGACAAGTTTGGCAAGAGGAGTGTCATCTTTAAAGAATTTCTTTCGCTTTTTGGTTCGAGAGCATTTGGCCGAAAATAATGCAATTATGTCTATTCGTGCCGGGAAAATGACGCGGGCATTGCCTCATCCTTTGGCGGTAGAAGATGCCAAATTGTTTTTGCAAGAGGCGTTTCAAATGGCAAAAGAACCTTGGGAAGGATATCGTGATAGAGCTTTGTATACGCTTTTATACGGGTGTGGTTTGCGTATTAGTGAAGCTTTGGCTCTGAACATAGAGGATGTATCACAAAGCCCGGAAGTTTTAGTTATTCGAGGAAAAGGGAATAAGGAACGTTTAGTTCCCGTTTTGCCCGCGGTAAATCATGCCATACAGATATATTTGAATCATCATCCGCATCCTATGCCAAAGGAAGCTTTATTTGTTGGGGCAAGGGGCGACAGATTAAATCCCGGAGTTGTTCAAAGAAATGTGCGTCAAATTCGGCGTGGATTAGGACTGCCTCAAACGGTAACTCCGCATGCTCTTCGTCATAGTTTTGCAACACATTTGTTGGAGGGGGGCAGCGACCTAAGAACATTACAAGAATTATTAGGACACAAATCTTTGGCTGCTACACAAAGATATACAGAAGTGACGATAGAACAATTAGAAAGGGTTTATGAAAAAGCTCACCCGAGAGCTCATTCTTCTAAGTAAAATTCTTTTTCTGTCTCTTGAAGCCAACAATCTTTACCCTGGCATACCGATCCCATTATAACATCCTTTTTGGCTTCTTCAATTCGACAGCGGTTCCCACGATATTTCCAGTCAATAACAATGCCTTCATCGGTGTAAACGATAAAGTCACAAAAGTATGTATGGCTATCCACACCTTTTTTCAAGACGCTTTGTTGATTGTAATGTAATTCACGAATGCCATAGGCATCAATATATTGTTTGTCTGGCACACCAAAATTATCATATAGAGAGGCCAATGTTTGTCCGTGATAAATTGTTGACCGTTCTACCTCGATTGGAAAAGTATCTTGGATGCGGCAGGCCGATAAAAGACATAAAATACAAAACAAAACACATGTGCGTATCATGTTTGTATTGTAGAAAAGTTTTTTTGCTCTGGCAAGTATTTTTTTGACTTTACTTGAAAAAAAACGAAATATGAGTATAATATACACCATGAAAACATCACTTTTCGATTTTGATTTACCACCTGAACTTATCGCAAATGCTCCGATTGAGCCCAGGGATGCCGCACGCTTGTTGCACATTGATCATAATTCTTTGACCGATGGAACGATGCAAGATTTGGTAAATTGGCTGCGCCCGACGGATGTATTAGTTTTTAATGATACCAAGGTAATTCCGGCGCGTTTATACGGGAAGAGAGGACAGGCGCAAATTGAGTTGACTTTATTCAAACAAGTCGATTTGTCCACATGGGATACATTGATTAAAAATGCACGTCGTCTTCATGTGGGAGATGAGATTTCTTTTTCGGAAAACTTTTATGCAACGGTGGTTGACAAAAAGTCATCTGGTTTAGTGGTAGTGCGTTTTAATGTAAGTGGTGTGGCATTGTTTGAAATGTTGCACAAAGTTGGCACAATGCCTTTGCCTCCTTATATTAAACGAAAAGTAGGCGGTTTAGAATCTGATAAGGCAGATTATCAAACCATGTATGCTAAACATGAAGGAGCAGTGGCGGCGCCTACCGCAGGATTGCATTTTACACAGAGGATTTTTGATGCGTTGGCCAAACGAGGTATTCGATGGGAATTTGTCACATTGCATGTTGGTGGCGGAACATTTTTGCCCGTTAAAGTGGAAGATACAAATGAACATGTGATGCATGCGGAATATGGTGTGATTCCAGAAGCTGTTGCTGAACGGTTAAATGCTGCGCGTCAAAACGGTAGTCGGATTATCCCCGTTGGAACAACTTCTTTGCGATTGTTAGAATCTGCTACAGATGACCAAGGGATTGTGCATCCCTTTGCGCAAGAAACAGCTATTTTTATCACGCCCGGATATCGTTTTAAGGCAACCGATGCATTATTTACAAACTTCCATACGCCAAAGTCTACTTTGTTTATGTTGGTGAGCGCTTTGGCTGGGCTTGATACGATGCAAAAAGCATATGCACACGCCATCAAAGAAAAATATAGATTCTTCTCCTATGGTGACGCGTGCTTGATTGAAAAAGACTAATACTTATTTTTCCATCCGGCTGAGGACAATCATATTTAAAATAACGGTGCTGAATATAAGCCACCATAGATTGATCGTCAGGTTTGAAAAAGAAAGCGCAAGCATAACCAAAGCCAACAAGGCCCATGTTAATGAGCAAAGCCTCCAAAGACCACGTCCCAGTCTTTTTATTCTCAAGGCCCAAGCGACAAGAGCTGTAATTGCAACAATAATCAAGTATAAGACGATTGCGCTGAGCAAGGCCAAAAATACAGCAATTACTGTGGCCACAATTTGTAAAATGCGGATCCCGGATTTAATGAAGTCTGGTGAAATTTCTACATCCGGAAGAGAATATTTTTCCGCTTGAGATCCGTTTTGTCCAACAAAGAAGAAGGCATTGCGTGTCAAATACATGCCGTCCGCCACTGGTAAAGAAATATCATCAATCGAGGTATCGATAACCATTGCAATCATATTGTCGCCCAAAGGAAAATTCTGGCGCCAATGAACATTTCTATCTTGTGCAACACCATCTGTTATTTGAAATGTTGGTATTGTTTCAAGGAACTCATTAACAACTGGTTGATTGACCATGGCTCGTGCTGATACATACGAAATAATACCTAATGTCACAGATATTAACAAAGACAATAAGACAACGATTCTGATGCCGCAACCTTTTCCATTTTTAATATAATTTGATAATTTATTCATACATCCTCCTTTGTATAGTTGACACCATTTAACCAAAAAAGATAATGGGTTGTCAAGAGATATTTTTAAAGAGCAATGATTTCTTTTCTGATAAAGAGATGGATTATTTTTAAAGTAAATACAGTTGACATAACATTTTGTTTTGTATAAAATCTCCTAAGAGGGGTAGTAAATGAAGTCTGTTTTATATGGTTTGGGTGTTATTGTCTTAGCTGGCATTGTTGTGTGGTCTGCCCAAAGTTTTGCGGGAAAGGAAGCCCCCGCTTCCAAGTGTGAAAAAAACGAAGATTGTCCTGCTCATCATTTTTGTGAATATCATTGTCCCGCTAGTTGGACACAGACGGGTTTGTCTGTTGAGGAAGAATTTCGTCGTTATTGCACAGGATCTTGTGTCCCATTGACAGGGAAAAAAGGCAAGGCGATTAAAGGGCCATATGATCATGTTATGAAAAAAAATAGAGATTTTGCCTTCAAAGAAAATTCATTGATTACCAATAAAGCTCCAATGAATTGGAAGACGGCACAAAATTGGTGTTTATCTCAAAAGAAGAAATTAGTAACTATTAATCGTAGTCGCATGGATTGTATCGTGCCCAAAACAAAAGAAGAAGATTTGTATAGGGAGTATGGTTGTTTATCAGAGCTAAGACATGCATCAAAAGATCGCCCAGAAGTGGATGGTGTTCCAAGTGCTGTGCTTCAAGGCTTGTTTCCATTTTTGAATGATGTATCTCAAGTTGATAATACATGTTTTTGGACGCAGCAAAGTGTGCAAGAAAAAAATTGGAGGGCGCGTGCTTGGGTCATTGATGTTCTGGATTTACGTAGAGACAGAAAACGTCGCGGACATTTGCGTGCGATACGGTTAATTCCTGCATCTGGGGAATGTTTTCCTCTTTGTGAGTAGTTCAAAATCGTTTAGTATTATTTAATAATGCGGAGGAGGTGTTTCTTCCGATAAGGGTTTGACAAGTGAAGCATCCATGCTGTCACGCAAAGTGCGGTAATCTTTTTCCAAACGGTCGATTTGTTTGCCTTGTTGAATAACGACAGAATTCAAATCGTCCATTTGCTTTTCCAAATCAGCCATATGCCGTTCAATTTCGGTCAAACGATCTTCGGTCATTATATTTTCAACCTTTCAACAACTTCCTCTTTTCCCAAGATTTTCATAATGGAGCACAAATCTGGACTCTGTGTGCGACCAGTAATTGCGACACGCAAGATTTTGGCCACATCTGCTACGGAGCCTTTGTAACCGGATGGATCAACTTTGTATGCCTTCATATCAATTGCAAAACCATTTTGTTCGGCCACCTGTTTAACTTTGGCAAACCAGGCTTGATTGTCATCCGCGGGTTCATAAATGGCAGCAAATTCACTTGCCACTTTTTGAATATCTTCATGAGTCATTGGTGCTAACAAACTTTCGTCATAGGCAGGAGCTTCAAAGAAAAATTCCATCTCGTGTTTGGCATCTTCCCATTTGAATAAATCTTTGCGAGATTTTGCACCAATGCCACGTTCAATGTTTAAAATAGCGATGCATTTTTCACGGTTGTTTTCTAACAAAGTCGCATATTCGGGCTTATATTCTTTCGCCCATGTCAGTACTTTATCATAAACCTCTTCGGCGGTCATACGGGCCACAACTTCGCGGGCAATACTGTTCAACTTAATCATATCAAACAAAGCGCCAGCTGTGTTGGAAATTTTATGAATATCCATTGGAAAATCCAAAACAGGGGTTGTTGGATTTTGTTTGCGCCAATCTTCAAAACTGGCATTCATTAAATTGAGTAAGTATTCCAAAACAGCATCTTGCGGATAACCGTGTTCTGCAAAATAAGCGATATTTGCTTCTGGATCTAAACGCTTGGAAATCTTGCGGCGTTTACCATCTTCACCTAATTTTTGCAGTAAAGCATGGTGAGCATATTTTGGTGGTTGCCATCCCATCAGATTAAATAATTGAATATGTAATGGCAATGAAGAAAGCCATTCTTCGCCACGAACAACGTGTGTTGTTTGCATTAAATGATCATCAATCAAATGGGCAAAGTGATAAGTCGGCAAACCGTCAGTGGCTTTAATAATTGGGACATCAACATCATATTCCGGTAAAGATACTTTACCTTTTAATAAATCATCCACGACAATGCGTTTTGAATAATCACCAGTGGATTTTAAACGAATACAAAAAGGTTTCCCTGCTTTTAAATTAGTCAAAATTTCATCATCTGTTAAATTGCGGCATTTTGCGTAGTGACCATAATATCCGGTGCGTAGCCC
This sequence comes from uncultured Alphaproteobacteria bacterium, assembly GCA_905236245.1. GTDB lineage: Bacteria > Pseudomonadota > Alphaproteobacteria > CAAHEQ01 > UBA3637 > UBA3637. Next base: position 11,661 of record CAJOPC010000026.1, on the reverse strand, counting down.
CTGTTTGCTTTGGATTTTGCGCACCATATCTATTTCCTCCGATGTGCAAAAACATGGATAAGCGGCTCCTTTGGCGACCAGTTCTTTTGCATACGCTTGATAAATTTCTTTGCGCTCAGATTGGGTATAAGGTGCATAAGCTCCAACCTCTCCCTTTAAGGTACGACCCTCATCTGGATGGATGCCATAGTGCGCCAAGGCATTTAAAACAACTTCCACGGCCCCATCTACCTTGCGTGCTTGGTCAGTATCTTCCACGCGTAAAAAGAAAACGCCATTGTGTTGGTGGGCCAAACGTTCCGCCATAAAACCTTGGTAAAAATTACCGATATGCAAATAACCCGTTGGGCTTGGAGCCAAACGAGACACAACCGCTCCTTCGGGCAATTGGCGCGGGGGATATTTTGATTCAATTTCAGCCACGGTTGGCAATTTATTTGGAAACAATAAATCTAAAATTTCAGGCGTCATCTTTTTTCCTTTCTTGAATTTAGCGAAAAGTATATCACATTTTTGCTTGATTTTCAAGGGGGATTTTGATACAATGAACATATCAAAAAAGGAGTTTGAAATGAATCTGCTAACTGTTATCAATGAAAAGGTATCTGCTGCATTTAAGGCGGCAGGTTTTGACGATGCGCAAACATTGGTGCGGGCGGCGGATCGTCCAGATTTGGCAGATTATCAGGCAAATGGAGCTTTGGCGTTGGCCAAAAGTCAGCATCAAAATCCGCGTGAAGTAGCCGAAAAGATTTCGGAAGAACTTAAAAAAGATTCCTTTTTTAGTGAAGTTTCTGTGGCCGGCCCCGGCTTTATTAATATGAAAATCAAAGATGAAGAGTTGACGAAATTAGCTGCACAGATTTTAACACAAGAAAAGGCCGGTTATGAACGTGCCGATAAACCGCAGACTGTGGTGTTAGATTATTGCGGACCCAATGTGGGTAAAGTATTGCATGTAGGTCATTTGCGTTCAGGAAACATCGGGGATGCTGTACGCCGCATAATGACTTTTGCCGGTGATAAAACGATTGGTGATGCACACTTGGGAGATTGGGGGCGTCCTATGGGCTTGGTGTTAACAGAACTCCAACATCGTTGGCCAGATATGCCATATTTTAAACCGGATTATACTGGGGATGACGGTTATCAAATTCCTTTTACTTTGGCTGATGTCGTAGAGGCGTATCCAATTGCTTCCGCGAAGGCAAAAGAAGATGAAGCTTATATGGAGCAAGCTAAGCAATATACGCGCGAGCTACAAGAAGGCAAAAAGAATTTACGTGATTTGTGGAAAAAATTTGTAGATTTGACCAAAGCTGATACGCAAGATTTGATGCAACAATTAAATGTGCATTTGGATTTGTGGTGGGGTGAAAGCACGGTCAATGATCGTTGTGTTAAGATGATTGAGAGTTTGAAACAATCCGGCATGGCTGAGTTGGATGAGGGCGCTTGGATTATTCGTCAAGAAGGCGATACACCTCCATTGATTTTAGTTAATTCTGCGGGCGCATCCATGTATGCCGCTTCAGATATGGCAACAATAGAAGCTCGTGAGGAGGAATTTAAACCAGATGCAATTATCTATTTTACAGACGCGCGTCAGGGATTACATTTTTCTCAAGTATTTGCCTCTGCTAAAAAGGCGGGGATTTGTCCTGAAAATGTGAAATTGGAATATCAACCATTTGGTTCGGTAAACGGGGCTGATAATAAGCCATATAAAACACGTGACGGTGGTGTGCCGACTTTGCGTTTTTTAATTGATTCTGCCGTTCAAAAGGCTCGTACTAAAATGGATGCAGGTGAAATCGGACGTGATTTAACAGATGCTGAAAAAGATGAAATTTCTCATACAGTTGGTGTGGCTGCTTTGAAGTTCATGGATTTAATGAATGACAAAGTTAAAAACTACATTTTTGACGAAGAACGGATGGTTAGCACAGAAGGTAAAACAGGGCCTTATCTCCTATATGCAATGGTGCGGATGAAATCGGTATTGGAAAAATTAGGTGAGCCGAAAGATGATACTTTGATTTTGACAAATCCTGCGGAGCGTAAATTGCTCTTAAACCTTTACACTTTCCCAGAAAATGTTCAGATTGCTTATGATAATCGCGCCCCACATGTGATAGCCGATTATTTATACAAATTATGCCAGGATTTTAATTTATTCTATCATGATTGTCCAATCAAAGATGCAGATGAGACGACAAAAAACAGCCGTTTGAATCTTGTCGCATATACATTAAAAGTGGCTTTGATTTGTGCAGATATGTTAGGATTAAAAGTTCCAAATAAAATGTAATTAATCTCTGCGTAAAAAAGCATAAAATTTGCTTGGATTTTTGGATTGTTGAACGATTTTATCAATCCAACCGTTGTATTCACGCCTCAATGCAACGCGCGGGAAATCAGGAACATCTATAGTGACCGTTTCTCCCACTTTGATACCTTTTAAAGCGGGATCAAAACATTTTTTGTTGATGAATTTATGCAAACTGCGTTCAATTAAACACATGTTGGAAAATTTGTTTAAGCCGCCTCCAGATAAAGGAACGATGTGGTGCACATCAAAATTGGATGGAGCACGACCACGAGAGGCACGAATTAAATCAATTTCGTGACTGTAAGGATTCAATCTACCTGTGCGATAAAGCCACAAAACAAAGACCTTGTTCAAGCGTTTATGGTCAAATTCTTTTCGTAAACGCTTTGTGACTTCCGGTGGCTGTAAAGTGAACTTAACTGTCATGTTTATCCTGCATTTAATAAATTGATAACGGTATCTTTTTGAAATAGGTATAGCATATTTTTGATCGCTTGTCCATGGGGAGTTGTTAAATGTGGATCTTGAGACAAAATTTGTTGAGCGTGATTATTTGCCAATGATAGTAAATCAGCATGTTTTTCGATGTTTGCTAAATGGAATAAAGGCAGACCACTTTGGCGAATGCCTAAGATTTCTCCGGCGCCTCTTAAGCGTAAATCCGCTTCTGCAATTTTAAAACCATCGTCAAAATCTCTTAAAATTTGTAACCGTTTGTGTCCCGTTTCGGATAAACGAGCATGCAATAATAAACAGATAGCCTTGTCTTGTCCACGTCCGACACGACCGCGCAATTGATGTAGGGATGCCAATCCAAAGCGTTCAGCGTGTTCGACAATCATAACGCCGGCGGATGGAACATCTACACCAACTTCTATGACTGTAGTGGAAACTAAAATTTTTGTTTGGCCGGCTATAAATTTATCCATGGCTTCTTTTTTCTCATCAGCTTTCATTTTTCCATGAATTAATCCCACTTGATCTCCATAGATTTTTTGCAAAGATTTGTAGCGTTTTTGCGCGGCCATTAAATCGGATTCTTCAGATTCTTCAACCAAAGGGCAAACCCAATATACTTGTGAAGAAAGAGATTTAAGGTGAGAGATGACTGTTTCCACCTGAGTTAATGGAATGACGCGAGTGTCAATGGGTTGCCGGCCTTTTGGCTTTTCATTCAAAATCGAAATGTCCATATCGCCATAAGCAGTCAATGCTAATGTGCGGGGAATAGGGGTGGCCGTCATAAATAAAAGATTGACACCTTGCTCTTTATTGGCAAGGGAAAGTCTTTGCTTAACGCCAAAACGATGTTGTTCGTCAATAATGGCAAAACCTAAATTTTTAAACACAACATTTTGCTCTAAAATGGCATGTGTTCCGATTAGTAAATCGATGTACCCTTGTGCAAGGTTTGATAAAATTTCTTGGCGAATCTTGCCTTTTTCATGGCTTGTTAGCAAACCAATATTTACAGGAAGATTTTTGCATAAATTTTTAATTTTTTCGAAATGTTGCCGTGCTAAAATATCAGTAGGCGCCAAAAAAGCGACCTGAGTCTTGTTTTCAATAGCTTGTAAAGCAGCAAGTAGTGCGACGATTGTTTTCCCAGATCCTACATCTCCTTGTAAAAGGCGAAGCATACATTCATTTGAGGACATATCATTTCTAATTTCTTGAAGGCACTTTTGTTGCGCGGAGGTGAGTTGAAATGGCAGGTCTAGTTTCAATTGATTCTTGAATAGGAGTGCTTGCCCTGGTTTTTGGTGGTTATAGCGTCTCGTTAAATGAAGCGCAATTTGGTTTGTCAACAATTCATCAAATGCCAATCGTTCGTGGGCAGATTGTTGAGCACGTAAATCCTCCTGAGTTTGTGGGAAGTGCATAATTTTAATGGCTTGTTGCCACGATGGCCAACCACGCTCTTTCAGTATTACAGGATCAATTTCCTCAGGCAAATCGGGTAGAGTAGGGATAATTTGTTCGATAATTTTGTGGATAATTTTGCCGTTTGCACCGGCTTTTAATGGGTAGACAACTTCGTGTTGAGGAATTTTGAATAAAGCATTTTCCATATAATCCGGATGAGAAATTTTGATAATGTCTTGTTCAGTAGAAAAGCGTCCGGAAATCCATACTTTTTCCCCCACAGCTAATTTTTTAGCCAAAAGAGAAGGGTGATAATGGAAAAAAATAATCTCAACTAAGCCGAGTGCGCTATTGCCAGAAATAATACAAGGTAGCTTTCTAGTGCGTGGAATTTTGTGCGCCGTAATTTCAACCAAAAGTGTTCCCAATTGTGGAATTATAGGCTTTGTCTTTAATAAAGGACGATCATTGATTCCGCTGGGCAAGTGCCACAATACATCAAGTGCACAAGAACCACATAGGCTTTTAATCCATAAGGATAATTTGGGACCAATGCCATTAAAATGTTCAATGGGAACGAACAGCGGAGCGAGTATTTTTGGGCGCATCTTTGTTTTCCGTAGGCAGTTTTAAGGGCCGTTTAGGTTTTGACCATGTGCCATCAGACAATTTCACTGTTCCATCGGCATATACGACGGAATCAAATAGCGGGAGTTTGTTAAAATGATCAATAATTTCCGCACAGGTCATTTGTGGATTTTTTTTGTGACGCCGCAAAATAGAGTATTTTGTTGAGGCATAAAGCCTGACATTTGCCAATTCGGCTTCATCTGTCTCAGATTGATTGGCTAAAATGCGAGATGCAATTAATTCAAAATCATCTAGTTTTTGGGCTTTGCAAGCTGCGGCTAAGCCCGCCACAGTTCCCAACTGTTCCGCATCAGTTATCTCTTTTCCAGATTGAGCTAAACATATAGGGCAAAAACCTAAAATCAGCAAAATACATAAAAAATGTTTCATGAATAACCTCATGACTTTATTAAGCCACACTTTGTATTAAATTACAAGCCTTTTTTCATTTTTTTATTGCATCTTTTGTAAAAATTGATTAGTCTGTCAAGTAAGAAGGAGGAATAGTCTTGGGTAATTTGCCGGAAAATTTAAAGGATGAACTAGGGGCGTATCCTTTGCGCTTGCACGTTGCGGCGTTGCCGGAGCGGCGTTTTTTTAAGATGACTAGGATTCTGACTATTCTGACAACTTTGTTGGCGGCGTTAATGATTGTTTTGGGCGTATTTTTGAATTACCAAATTACGCATTTGGATATATCTATTGGGCGTCCCGGAAGATGGTTATTTTATCAAATAGATCCTGAACAAAAACGACTTAAACCTTCGGAATCTATTACCAAAAATGTCTTAGCAATGCAGATCATTGTTGAAGAAAATTTAATGCAGTATTTGAAAACGCGCAACAGTACCGTTTGGGCAACTGATGTGATGGAATACAATATGGGAAATAGTGGCCCGGTTGCGCAAATTTCAAGCTTGGATGTTTTTGAAACATTTAAAAGAGAATATAAAACCATTAGAGCACAAACAAGAGGTGAGGGCTTAATCCGGGATGTTCATGTTTATGATTTGCAGTTGTTTAATAGTAATTTGTGGGTGGCTATTTTAGAAACATTTGATTTGCCAATTACAGATGATTTGATTTCTGAGTGTCCTTGTTCGGACAATTCAAAAGCTTGTATTAAATGTAAAACGACAAAAGCAAAGCGCCATAGCCGATCCAAAGTATGGATGAGAACATCTTTTTCCAAGAAAAAGACACTAGAAAATCCTTTGGGCATATCTGTAGATTCATATACATCCGTTTATGTGCCTATTCATGAAAACGCGGCCTATTGGGATTTGCCGCCAGATTTAAGACCTGAAATCTGATTGAGGTTAATCTTTTTTAGCAATGACCATGTCAATCAAACCAAATTCTTTGGCTTCTTCTGCTGTCATAAAGTTATCGCGTTCCATGGCTTGTTCAATAACTTTCAGCGCTTGGCCTGTTTGTTCAACATAAATTTGGTTTAAACGCTTTTTAATGGCCAAAATTTCCTTTGCGTGAATCTCGATATCCGTTGCTTGCCCTTGGAATCCACCGCTAGGTTGATGAATCATGACTCTGGCATTAGGTAGAGCAAAACGATGTCCTTTTTCACCACATGTCAATAACAAAGAGCCCATGCTACAAGCTTGTCCCATACACACAGTAGAAACGGGACATTTTATGTAATTCATGGTATCCAAAATAGCTAAACCCGCGGTCACAACGCCACCTGGAGAATTGATGTAAAATGAAATTTCCTTTTCCGGGTTTTCTGCCTCTAAGAACAAGAGTTGTGCACAAATCAAGCTTGCAACCTCATCATTTACCTCTCCAGTTAAAAAAACGATACGCTCTTTTAACAAGCGAGAGTAAATATCAAAGGCCCGCTCTCCACGACCAGTCGTTTCAATAACAGTAGGAACTAAAGTGTTATCTTGAATTTGCATGGCCATTTATGCTTTCTTTGGTTCGTCCGGATCAAAGGCATAAAGTTCTTTAACAGTGACAGCCTTTTCTTTCGGATTTATTTTTTCCAACAAAAAGTCGACGATTTTTTCTTCAAAAACCGGTGCGCGCAAAACATCCAAAGCTTGTGGATTCTTTGCATAATAATCAAACACCTTGTCTTCTTGGCCCGGATAACGACGAGCTTCGGCCAAAACTGCATTCCGTAAATCTTCTTGCGTCACTTGAACTTTGTTTTCGTCCGCAATTTGTGCTAATAGCAATCCTAAACGCACGCGACGTTCGGCAATACTATGATATTCCTTCTTGATATCCGCTTCAGATTTTCCTGCATCTTCTGGGCCCAGCTGATTATTCTTTTTCGCTTGCTCATATTGATTCCAGATGCCTTTAAATTCGGCTTCAACCATTGTTTCCGGAATTTCGAAATCATATTCTTTTGCCAGTTCATCCAATAAAGCGCGTTTTGCATGCATGCGGGCGACCCGAGCATATTCTTTATTGAGTTCTTCCTTCATGGCGTCTTTCAGTTTTTGCAAATTTTCAAGGCCAAACTGTTTGGCAAACTCATCATTAATTTCCGGCAATTTCCATGCGCGCAATTCTTTGATGTCCGTTTTGAACAAAGCCTTCTTGCCGGCTAAATCTTTTGCATGATAATTAGCAGGGAAGGTCACATTTACATCCACTTTGTCGCCTACGTTCTTTCCGGCTAATTGATCCTCGAAGCCTGGGATAAAGGTGTTGGAGCCTAATTCTAAGTAGTATCCTTTGCCACTTCCACCTTGGAATTCTTTATTGTCAATAGAACCGACAAAATCAATGACAATAACATCTCCCTTTTTCGTTGGGCGTTTTTCATCCAAAAGAACAGTTGTTTTTTTGGAAGTTGCAAGACGATTTAAAGCTTCGTCAATTTCCTTGTCTCCTGCAACAGCAGTCATCCGCTCAATTTTAATTTTATCAAATGAATTAACTTTTACTTTTGGTAGACTTTCAAATTCAACGGTTAAAGTAATATCTTTGCCATCTTCAAATTTGCCCATTTGAACATTGGGACGCATTGCCGGACGCAAATCTTTTGCCTTTAACTCCTGAGCGACGGTCTCGTTGACCAAGGTGTCTAGCACTTCCCCTTTAACTGCATTTTCATATTTTTGTTGAATAAATTCAATCGGAGCTTTGCCCGGACGGAAGCCAGGGATTTTTGCACTCTTTTGAATTTCTTTGAACTTATCAGCCATTTTTGCAGCAAAAGTAGCAGCTGGAATTTTAATTTCTAATTTTTGGGAAAGTTTTGACATTTTACATCCTTTGTTAAAAGTTAATTCAATAATGTAGTGTATAGCATATTTTTACATAAAATGCAAGAGGTATTTTATATTTGTCACCGCTTTTATTGAGGAAAAACTTAGAAATAAAATTACCAAGTTTCCAATACTAACTTAAAGCTTTTGCTAGAATCGAAAACTTGGTATAATTTTACCTAATGGCAGGTATTATTTTGGTGAGCAGCCACCATTGCCATTACATCTATATCTATCTCTAGAAGATTTGCTTGGCTTGCTCATTAGGACCCACCAACCACTGCCGCCGGTTCTGGTCAACCTATATTCTGTTGTAACTGCATCATCTGGGCAGAAGAAGTCATCCCATTTGCAGGTATTCCAAGCGCAAACCATGTTATGCCATCTGTAACGAACGGATCCGGATGCATTTTTCACGTATCCATACAATCTGCCGTTGGCATCGTTGTCGGAATTTGTTCTGATACAATGGCCGGGGCACAAGTAAACTGTTCCGCCAGAGGATGTGCCGGAACTTGAACAAGATTTACATTGTTTTCCATCCCAATAATGGTTTTTATCACAACTTTCACATGTGAAAGAGGTTTGATTGCAGTGAGGTTTTTCTTGAGGACAGTTGCTGTCAAAAATACATTCAACACAACGTGTTCCCACCTCTTTGCTAGCATGGTTATGCCAACATTTGCGGGCACCGTTAGATCCTCTTGAGTCTCCGCAGTCATCTTTCACACAAATATGTGCATTCGCTGTGCAACCCGTATCTTTTCCGTTTCCGGTGACATCGTCGATACAGATACCGCAATAGCTTCCTGCTTTGCCGTTGCCTGTATTCTCGCCGGCGCCACAAAGCTTTTTGCTGGAGGAGCATCCGCTATCCTTACTTACTCCCTTTGCCGTATCTCTACATGTAACACACTGTTTCGAGCTAGGATCCCAAACAGGTGTTGCATCAGGACATTGTGTGCATAGATGATTGCTGCCACATAAAGGCTTGGATTCATCTTTGCAATCATCGTTTTTGAAACATTCATAACAAACCGTGCCAGGTTCATGTGATCCACCGGTTTGATATTTTGTGCTGCCTGCGGCATCAGAGCACATAGCTTTTTGCGCAGAACAACCAGGATCCATAGTTAATCCTTTTTCATCATCACAGCAAACAGCACAGCCGGTCGAAGATTTTGAACAGGTTACTTGACCACTTGGGCAGGTGGAACAGGTCGTCCCCACTCCATTTTGCCATGCACCATTACAATTTGGTGCGGATTTTGTACAACCAGTATCTTGGTCGCTTTCGCTGTCATTGATACATTTACCACACATTGTTCCATATGTGCCGGAAGAAACAGGCTTTTTGTCAGCATCTGCACAAATTGGCAAGCTGGAGGAACAACCTAAATCTGTTCCTGCACCTGCGGCAGAGCCTTTACACACGTGACAAGTATTACCAAATTTTTCGCTTGTTGCTTCACATAAAGGCTTTCCGCTGGAACAACCATCATCCTTTGTGCTGTCTGTATTGTTGTCATAGCACTTAAAGCAAGCATCGGCATATGCCCCAGATCCATTTGATCCTGTTCCTCCACATAAGTAGTGGTCGGATTCATCAGTTGGTAAAGGACAACCAGTATCGTGTCCGGCACCAGCCTTGTTATCTATACAGGCATGACATGAATCATCCTTTTTGTCTCGATACAGCTTATATTGATCGGCGGCACTAGATGTTTGAGGACAATAGTGACATGCGTGATCGGCATCGCACCATTTATCGCCGTCTGTTTTGGCAGGACAATCACTGTCGACGATACACTCAACGCATTTTCCGGCATATTCTGTTCCATCAATAGTTGTTTTTTGTAAGGAATTACAAATTGGTTTGTCATTTGTACAACCTCTGTGTGGTTTGCTACCATCTCCTGGATCGTAACAAGCAACACATTCTCCATCATGAAGGATTGTGCCTGAAGGACATTGGATACAATTGCCGTTTTCATCTACTCCGTTTGGACATTCGGTGCATGTATGTGTTCCTTGGTTACAGATAGGAGTAGAAGGGTTTCCTGTCCCTGTTGTTGCGTCATAGCAGTCCTTATCGCGCTTGCAGCCGCATTTACCGCTGAAACAAGTATTATAACCAGGATGAGGATTACTGATTTCTTTCTTGTCTCCCTCTTTGTCTGTATATTGATATTTATTTACGCAATGGCTATCACTGGTGCATTCCATACATTCATGGTTCCAGCAAACGTGACCGGCCCAACCCATTTTATCGATACACTCGTAGTCTTTTAAACAACCAACACAACGGCCAGAAGTATCTTCTGGATGTGAGCTGCTACATGTTGTGCCATCTGCACATGCAGAACAACGGCCACCGCAATATTCTGGGTGATCGGCAAATTTACAACAATTGCCTGCGACATCTAAGTCTGGTCTGTCTTGAGGACAAATATGGCATTCGTTATCATAGTAGTAATAGTAGGAGGAAGAACCACCTGGACATTCAAAGAAGAAAGAAGCAGCTCTTAGTCCTTTTACTTTAAGACAAAATTCTTCTTTTTCATCTTTTCCTAATGTGCGAAGAAGTCTTAAAACGCCTTCTTCGTTAATGGAGGCGTTGTTGGCCAATAAACCATCACCCATATATACGACGGCGTCTGGATGACCTTCTTCAAAAAACTTTAATAAAGCTTCACAGGTATCTTCTTGGACGTTAACGTCTAGCTTAAAGGCGGACCCTTCTAATGCATAAACAATAGCATCACCACTATCTGGCAACAAGATTTTATTTTCGCCTTTGTCCATTTTAGGACCGGCAATAACTGTGTTTGGAGAAATAACTGTTGCTCCATTTATTTTGTTTGCTGCCCCAGAGGTTTTGACGTTCAAGACAAGTTGATCAACCTGATCGGCTGATTCATTACGTTTGAATTTTTGAATTAAATAAGAATATCCAGCTAAGCCACCTATTGTCAAAAAGAAAACAATAGCTACGATAGCTATAACTTCTAACATGCTCCGGCCGGATTCATTTTTTCTATTTTGTTTCATGGGCCCTCCTATTTAAAAACATATAATAGTGTACCCATTCTACCAAAAATATTTTGTCATGTCAATGATTTTTTTAAATAAAACCCTCGCCAGGAGGAGGCGAGGTTTTTGGTATCAATCTTTGGTAGCGGAGGAGGGGCTGCGGGGGGACCAAAAAATAAGCGACAGACAGAATTGAAGAATTTTGGGGCGATTTTGGGGACTTTTTAAAAAGCGTATCGCCCCTGATAGAGGCTGATGAATAACCAGATTTCTTGCTGTCTTTTTGTGGTAATTTTCTAAGTGGAAAAAATGTCTTATTTTGCTTATGTCAAAGAATGTCAAAATGACTGAATTTTCAGCTGTCAAAGATATTTCAAAAGTCTTTTAGTCAAGATGTCCTGCCCTTCTTCATAAAGTCGGTCAAGGTAAAATCGTTTATTCAGTCCATCATTCAAATTGGAGATATTGTGTATCAGGTTGTGAACACAGTCTATGGAGGGTTGGCGGCCTTCTGATAATATCATTCCAAAATAGTATTTGTTCTTATTTAAGAAC
>CAJOPC010000025.1 GCA_905236245.1 uncultured Alphaproteobacteria bacterium | reverse complement strand
AATAGAAGAAAAGAACAATTTAAAAAGTGGTTGATAGCAAATACAGATGCCGAATCAAAACATAAGGCTAGTGTTAACAATTATCTTCAAAAAATCGATGAAGTTTGTCAAGAGACATTTTCTAATATACACAATGTAGAGGATGCTTGGAATCAGTTGGCTGATTTGATTATCCCAGTCTTAGCAAAATATTATGAACGTGCTAACAAAGAGTATAAATTAGATAGGATAACAATTTGGGATGCGATAGGATATTACAAAAAAATAATATCTCCTATGTATCAAGAAAACTGGTTGCCTACCGATGATATAAATGAAACAAAATTATATTTTTTTAATGGAAAAGATCACTATATCAACACCGTCCACGTAAAAGATTTATATAAATACACAAAACTTTTTAATGATATCGTTTTTAAACATTCTCTACCTACACAAAAAATAATCAGTCAAAATTGGGAAGCTGAATTTACAAACAAAATAATAAAAATCGTTGAAGATAATAAAATCAAGAATCCTGAAGATATGGCATTACACATTGTTTATCCAGCAGAAGGGAAATATACTGGAAAATTCGTGTTAAAACAATTTTGTGACTATGTAAATCATCAAATACTAAGTGTTCCATACAATTTACAACAAAATGAATTACTACAAACAATCGGTAATTTAAATCCTGCACAAACAATCAATGGAAATTACAGAGAAACACGCTCCTTAACCGGCGAACACTCGGCTCAAGTTGCATTCCATTTTAGAAGTAAAGTTGCTGAACGTCCTGATGAAAATTATGTTCTGACACAAAATGATTTAGCTAAAATATTTCATATAAATGAGGTGACTTCTTGTGATTTGATGTCTCGTTTTGCTGAAGATCGGAGGTCAACTGGGAAACCATATATACGAACAATTTTAGCAGATTATTACGGGATTGATGCTGTAAATGCTTGTTTAGAAGAGTATCATCACTATAATGAAAACAAAAGAATTGATAAGGTTGACTATTCAAAGGTAGGTTTTAATGAATATTGGTGTACACGGGAAAAGGCATTAAAAATTATTGGGATCGGAAAGCAAGCATTTTATAATCGCGTTAAAGAAAAAGCTGTATATATTGATTACGCGAAACAGGCACCAAAATACTATATGCCGCATCTAGAAGAACTAAAAAAAGACGTAAATATTGAACGAATCAGAAGATATTACAACAATAAAAAACATTAATATCAATTAGTTATTATAAAATACGGACATTTTAAGTTATATATTTTTCTATTCCTTTCATATTAGATAAAATTAAGGACGTCCAAAACGGACATGTTTAATTTTAACGAAAGGAACAAAAAATGATTAAACAAAACATTATGGCTTCGGCCAATGAAAATGAAACAAAAGTACAACAAGCTGCAAACGGTGACGTTTTCGTACCAGCAGAATCGCAATCTGACAATTCAGAGGCAGTTGCAAATGATAACGTGAAAAGCGAAAATGATTTTGTATTGCCTGAGGTATTGCAGGATAAGACCTTGGAGGAAATCTTTCAAAACGATTATCTATCCGAGGATGAATTGGCTTCACTGGTTAAAAAATGTGCGAATGATAATTTTGTCACTTTGCCTACCGATCCAATTGCCAATGATGCGGACTTGACTGCCCTTTTGGATCAGGTCTCAACAGCTGTAAAAGCTAAAGCTGTTTATTTAAAAGCTCAACCACTTTCGGACGAAGAATATGCAAAACAGCTGCGTAAAGTCCAAATTGAAGCCGCCTATCAGTTGCTTCTTGAATACATGATTGGGCAAGACATTAAGGCAATCAAGGGACAAAAAGGCTTAAAGAAAAAATCCGGTGGTCGCAAGACGAAAAAGGCTATTATAAAGGAACGTTATCCTCGCTTAGGTGCTCGTCAGATTCGTGACTTTCAAAAGTTGGAATTGGCGAACATTTACGCAGCTGTCCGTCATGCCATTGCTATTGGTGAAGTGCCAACACGTGCTTTGGCTTTAAGTGCCGATATGGCGAAAAAGGCTCAAAACGATGATGACTCCAAAAAAGAAAGTCCATCGTTAAAAAATTGGCACGCCACCGAAAACGACTTTGAAACGTCATATAAAACGCTGGTCTTGAACCAAGCGATTGTGGCAACCTCTCTGTATGCGAATATTGGCATTGGCACTTGCCTCGTAGAAAAGGTCACCGGGATTAAAATTGCGGTTGCGAATGAGTATAGCGATTGGCGTGCTAAAGCCCATTCTCGCTTGTATCCGAATTGCAAAATGATCATTGGTTCGATTTCTGATCCAAAAGTCTTTGAAGAAGTGAAAACCGAAAGTGAAAAAGCTGGGGCTACGTTCGTTTTTGCATCCCCACCATGTCAAGACGCAAGTCCGTACAACACCGCGGATAGTAAAGGGACAACTGAACGCGCAACTCTGTTTGTGGACACATTAAAAAATATTGAAGCGGTTGGTTATAAAGCCGGTCTTATTGAAAACGTGCCACAGTGGTTAACCAGTCGTCCCGAAAAGGCTTTGGCCGTGTTGGGCAATAAGACAATCGGGGAATACGTTGTGGATGAACTGCACAGGATGAAATATAAGACTCGGGTCGGTATTTTATCAGCGGCAGACTATGGAACCGCTGAAGACCGCAAACGCTGTTTTATATTATTTTGGAAGGAAGAATTAGGCGATTGGAAATTCCCGAAGCCATTCAAGTTTCGTCCAACAGTTTTTGAAACAATTGGAATGTTAAAAACATTGGAGGCCAGTGAAGTGGATCCCGATAATAGATGGCACTATGGCTTGCCTTTGACTGAGGATGAAATTAATTTTTTAAGGCATACCCCTACTGGCATGTCAGCTTGGATGAATTCCATCCTCTATCAGCCCAAAAATAAAGATGGCTCAACATCGGGTGGAAGCTTTAAACAGGGCTACCGACGCATCGATCCAGCTTACCCCTGTCCGACCATCACAACAGGTAGTGGCAGTGTAGGTGACCTTTCATCCGTCCATTATGGTCGCCCATTATCCGAAAAAGGTTGCTTCTCAGATGCGCGCGTCCTTTCGATCCATGAGTTGTTGCTGTTGATGGGAGCTCCGGCTGATTTCTTGGATCCATTATTGGCACCAAAAGCTTTTGAAGGTGATTTTGAAGGCTTACAGTGGGAAAATGGTATGTTGATTAGCAAGGACGAACACTTGGTCCGTGAAGCATTAGGAGAACATGTTTGCCCCAAAATGATGTTGGCTCTGCTCAGTACGTTTCCCGGTGGTAAAGGCAAAAAGAAAGGAGGAAAGAAAGCCGGCAAATAAGACCAGATGCCACAAGACGAAAGAGGTGACTTCGGTTGCCTCTTTTTTGTGCTCTTGATTAAACGACGTTGACGTCACTAAATGGATAATTTTTGATCCTTACATGGGCAAAATAAATTTTAACCCCTTGATTTACTATGTTAATTGATTAATTTATAAAACAAAATCTAAATTACCCAGGGAGTTATCTCTTTATGGGGTTGTTTTTTGCAGAAAAAATGAGTATAATAACGCACTAGGAGATTCAAAATGAAAAAATATATACACCCACCAGTTTCAAAAATGTTGTGTACTCTCAATTTTAAGAGATCTGATTCAAATGCTTGGAAAAGTGTTTATATTGGATCAATTTATGAAGGAGTAAAAGAATTTTTCCCAAAATCTGAAGATAGAATTCGTGTAGATCATACTTTTGATATAGCAAGAGGAGAGGTTTCTGTCAAAAGGGAGAAAGAAACTTTCTTTTTAGATGAACCAAATCATATTTCTGTATCTATTTCCGAAACTAAATTAGAATTTTCACAAGAAATTAAATACTCTGGTTGGAAAGATAATTTACCAAAAATCATTAAAGTATTAAAAGACTATTTAGAGATTTCCCAACAACCTCTTCTTGAACGTATTGATTTGAGATATATTAATAAAATTTTTATCCCATGTGATACAGTAAAGAGAATCGTTCAAGAAAAAGATTATTTTAATGTTTATATAAACTATAAAACTATTAAAAAAGATTGTAATCGCTTTGAAATTCGTATTTCTTTCCCTTACACCGATGGAATTTTAGATGTTATATTATTTCCAGTTCCTTCTCCAAACAATAGCAACGAAAATTTATTTATATTAGATTTATGCTACCACATTATTAATATTCAAGGTTCTAACATTGAACAAATAAAAGAAGCATTAGATTCCGCTCATGCAAATATAGAAAATGTTTTTGAAAAAACACTAACCCAGAAAACAAAGGATTTATTCAAATAATGCTAATTACTCCTTTTGCAATGGTTGTTGGCTTTTCCTTGGTAGAGCCCTCATGGAATAAGGGTGGATATCCTTCTTACCCATTTACAGAAATTGTTTGTGAGAACCAAACTTCATCAGAAAAGTTAATATGTAATGTTGATGATTTAGCTAAATATTATACGGACAATCCTTTTGTTGAAAAAATAAAATCAGTTTTGTCTTTATTTGATGAAAAGGAATATGATTCAAGTTTACAAGATTTTTTAATTCGTAATGATGATTTGTTGGATATTTTACCAGAACTGCAAGATAAAATTCGTTCTACCTTCCCAGATGATACAGTATTAAAGGTTGTTCTTCAAGATCAAATGGAAAATGAGTCTCCACAGCTTGTTGTATTTTTATCATCACAAAAACAGCCTATTCTCTCAGAGAATTTATATACTTTTTACGAAAATTGGTATACAAACAAAATGAATCTCATACAGGACCGAATTGTGGTGAGTATCTAGAATGACTTTTAATTGGAAAGACTTTTTAGTTATTGCTGATAATTATTCTCAAGATGATTTAGGAGAAGCATATAATCGAACTGGAATTAGTCGCGCATATTACGCAGCCTATAATATTGCAAAAGATTATGCAGAAAAAGAACATTTACTAAAAGAAGAAGATGTCAGTGGAAAATATTTAAGATCACATGAAAGAGTATGGAGAGGACTAAAATCTTCCCAAAATAAACAAATTCGATTAGCTGGTATATTTGGAGATTCTTTAAGGGCGACAAGAGTTGATGCAGATTACACTAGTGGATCTGTGGTTAGTTGTTTTCGTTTAAAAAATGCATGTTCACAAGCAAAAAAAATAATTGAGTCACTTGAAAACAATTAAATATTTTATTTTCCACTAATAAAAAAGATATGGGTTATATTCTTTCATCTTGTTTTTCAAGGCATTAATTCGTTCAGTTAGTGCCGTTAAATCTGACAGTTGATTGGCTCGATAATAGCGTATAATCCCCCACCATTTTCAAAATAACGCCTTGATTTATAAGGCGTTTTTTTCGTGCTTTTTTGTAATTTTTCAAAGTTCAGACAGGTTGGTCAACAATGTGTACAAACGTGATGCTTATTGGCAACGAGTGTATGGAAGGCATCTGGAAATTAAAACACTCCATAAAGAATTATCCAAAATTGCCTATCCACTTGCCGATGAAATGAAAGAATTTGAACAGGAGTTTAGATCCTCCTTTGTTTATCGTTTCTTAGCAACCAAAGGATAATGTTGATTTATTATCTAGCATTTTACCCCATAAATTTAATCTTGACAGATTACATCAAATGTTTAACAATAAAGAATATGAAGAAATTTGCTTTGTTGTCTATTTTTATATCATCTATTCCCTCTCTGGCAGGAGATTGTGATTT
>CAJOPC010000024.1 GCA_905236245.1 uncultured Alphaproteobacteria bacterium | reverse complement strand
CTGTATTGCTACAGCCGTTCAACTTGCATGACTTAGGCCTGCCGCCAGCGTTCGTTCTGAGCCAGGATCAAACTCTCATATTTAAAATCTCTTGAGTAGCTGTCCTGTGCATCATAATTACTTACTATAAAGTAGTATTAACAGAAACCCTACAAAAACTTACCAATCTACATGTTATGTACACTTTCCGTTTTTATAGTTTCCTGATGCACAACAGCCCTATAATCTATTCCGATCAACGACCGTCCGTGCATCCGTTTCTATATTTCATATTGACTTTGTTAAACAACTCTACTTCCGTTTTTTCGCGAAAGTGACATTATTCTATCAAAACATTTTCTAAATGTCAAGCGCTTTTTTAAACTTTTTTTAAGTTTTTTTCTAAAGGATGCACTTTTCTTTATTTTTCAATGACTTATTGGTTAATCTTTTATCGTTGAGCCTGCAAATTTTTAACTTTTTTAGACAATTCTGCCTCTAATTCCGGCGTTAGATCATACGAAAGTGCCAAAGCTTTGCTATATTGAAAACCAGCCTCACGACGACGCCCCAAAGCAAAATAAATATCGCCCAAATGTGCATTAGCCACCGAGCTTTGCGGCATCATGTCCACTGTTTTCTCCGCCAAAGGAAGTGCTCTTTGATAATCAGCCTTGCGATAATAACCATAAGCCATACTATCCACTATATGCGGATCCGACGATTCGAGTTTATAGGCCTGTTCAACCAAGTCAAATCCTTTTTCCATTGTTGCATCTTTTTCCAACCAATGATACCCTAAGTGATTCAAAATACGTGGATTTTTAGGATTTAGTTCCAAAGCGTGTTGTAAATCAGCCTCCGCTAACGCAATTTGCTTTTGTTCCGTATAAACCAAAGCGCGTGCAAAATAAATATCCGCAGCGTATTCGCGATTCGATTCGCCTTCGATACCTAAAACCTTGCTGTATGCCGCAATGGCTGCGGACCAATTCTGTTCCTTTTGATAAGCCAGCGCCAAAGCCATCCACAATGGCGTCGAACGCTCGTTCGTCCCGCGCAAAGGCAACAAAATATCTAACGCTTCTTTTATTTTGCCAATATTAATCAAGTTAGAAGCTTTCTTAAAAGCTATTGTCTGAGTCATTGGATTGGTTAATTGTTTATAGTAGAAAGCAGCTAATTCCGGACGTTTAACGGCTTCTAACACCTCCGCGCTCCAAATTTTGGGCAATTCCTGACGAGAATCCAAAAATAGTGACAACGCGCTTAAAATCAAGGCTTTTTCAAAATATGCCTTGTTCGTCCCCAAAGCTGTGGACGCATTATAAAAAGACTCAGCCATACCGCGAATCGGCGTCATAATGCGCGGAGGCCTACGCATAATCAATTCCGCGGTTGCAGGTTGTTGCGATTCGAATAATTGTAATTTCACATAAAACGGATTGTTTATATCCCATCTCTTTTTTTGTAAATAAAAAGCTTTTATTTCGGGATAGAGAGACAAAGACAACAAATCTTTTTTAGCAACTTCTTGGAACGCCGCATCTGCTTCCTCATCCAATTGCATGCTCAGGGCAATTAGCCCTTTGTGATAATAATAATATGAAGACAATCCGGGATCTTCCTTTAACGGAGCCAAAGCTTTGATTGCCTCATCAAACTGTTTCTCCCCCGCATAGGCCCAAGCCTTTAAAAAAGGATTCAAAAATTGGCTCAAAAGCTCTTCATTTGCGCCGGGCAAATTATCAAGCACATTTTTCCATTCATTTTTTTTGGCTTCATACGCCATGTAAACATATGGAATAAACAATCCCTGGGCTTTTGTTTCACGCAATTTTAAAACAATCGGGCTTATCTCTTCAAATCGTCCCAAAATAGCATTAAACAAATAGCTTTCTTTTAACAATTTATCATTGTCGGGATCTCCCTCCTCTGTTTCCAAATAAAGGTCGGCTGCTTTTCCCAAATCTTGATAAAACACAGCGTTTAAAGCGGCCAAATAAGATCCGGGACGCACAGTTTCGGGAGTCTCTCGATCCGTTATCCAGGCCAACTTTTCCTCTTTTTCCAAAGGTTTTTGTTGTTTTTTATACAAAAGATACGCATCTATCCCGCTTGCTATAACACAAATCACAAGCAGTAACCACAAAATCCTTCTTTTCCACTTTTTAAACGACATGGCTTTCCTTTTATTCCGTTTTATGTTATACTTTTTTTCATCAAAAAGAAAGATAAAAATGAAGATTACACAAAAATTATATTGGCTTATGTCTATGGGAATTACGAATTTTTGTTCGGAAAAGCCAAAAAGTCATTCTTCCTTGAAAGTACAGCCCTCTTCTGTTGAAGAATCCGCCGCAACGGTTGCGCACACACACGCTGTCTCAGCACAAACGCTTGCCGCACTAAATCAAGAAAAAATGTCATTTTCCCACTCCTCTTTAAAAAAGACGGCCACAAATACCGTTTTAGGCAAAGGACCGGAACAACCTATTCTCATGTGTATTTCCGAATTTCCAGACGCCGAAGCGGACAAGCACGGAGATCCTTTTGCCGGCCCGCAAGGCACTTTGTTATCCAAAATGCTGGGCGCTATTCATTTGGATCCAGGCATGACCTATGTGACATATCTTTCTCCCTGGCGCACGCCAGGAAATCGTCCTTTGACAACAACGGAAAAGGCGTTATTTTTACCTTTTTTGGAAAAAGAAATTCAACTTGTTCGCCCACAAAAAATACTCATCTTTGGAACAAATGTTGCGGGCGCATTATTGGGGATCACCTCACTTTCAAAAGCGCGTGGTGTTTGGCACAGTTGGCAAGATATTCCTGTGCGGGTTACCTTGCCTTTAAATATGGTTAAAGCGACGCCCCAACGCCAACAAGCGTGGACAGATTTACAGGCTGTTGAAAATAAATCTTAGGCTCGACGCAAATATTCTTGAACAAGTTGATCGACATCTTGAATCTCGGATTGCAATTTTTCCGCCAACAAGATGTTTTTACTACCAGATGAATACACCTTCAAATACGGGCCCAATCCGGACAAATCAACATCCAAAATAACCGATTCGTGAATGGCCGGACGACTGACCAAGATAGCATATTTGCTATCCGTCCACTCTTTACCCAAAATAAAGTTCATTTCTCTGGGGGTTAAATTCCATGTCGCATAGTCATCCGCATTTGCCTGAGGATTACGGAAGAAAATAACTGTTTGACACTGACCACGAATCACGTCGCCCAAGCCAGCTTCGTCCAAAAACTTTGGTTGCTGGAAGGCACACAAATAAGCTTGACGTTTTTTACGACCTTCTCGTAAGCCGACAATAAAGCTTTCTTTAAACATAGGATGTTCCAACATCGGTGCCGTTTCGTCGATCATGATCATACTAGGTGCACCAGATGAAGTTGCCAATTCATCAATTCGGTGCATAATATAGCTAATAACCGCAGGAGCTAATGATTTATTTGTATCATTAAAGATACTTGTAAAATCAAACGCCACATAACGATTATTCAAATCCAAATTGTCCTCGGGCGAGTTAAACACATTTCCGTATTGATCTGGATCAATCCAACGATTGAGTTCTCGCCGCATCGCGCTATTTGGTGCAAAACACGCCTTATACAAATTTCTTAAAACACGATCTTCTTTCGGCAAATATTCAAAAGCCGTCACAACCGCACGCGCGATTTCTGTTTCTGATGCGGCATCATCACATCCCGTTAAATCACGCAACCATCCGCGCAGGAAAGAACGGTTACTTAAGTTATCATCAATTAAAAATGGATTCAGTGATACAGACTCTTCTCCGTCAAACTTGATGTAAGGCGCCCCATTTACAATGGCAAAAACTTTCGCACCCTTGTTACGATCGAAGAAGTATGTTCTTAAGTCCGGTATTCTCATTGCTTGAGAAGCAATAAAGCTGAAAAATGTTGTTTTACCTTGACCAGTTGGACCAATCAAAGCCGTATGTGCCACTGCATAAGGTTCTTCACTCACATGGAATTGGAAAGCGTAGGGCGTTCCTGTAATTGTTCTGAAATATGTCAATGGAACAGGACCCCAGTCAGATTTCTTTCGACCTTCGGACGGTTGATCTATCATTGTCGCACAAGCAACCACATTGGACAAATACAGATAAGTTCTCGGATACACATCATACGTTGGAAATTGATTGAAAAACACGGCCTGAGATGACCAACCTTCTCTAACCGGTGTCACATTATGAATACGACAAACGCGCTCAACCTCTTCTTGTCCAAACTTTAATTCTTCAGGAGAATCTCCATACAAAATGATCGACATTGCATATTCGTTTAAGGTTTGGCTATCTACATCCGTGGCATCTAATAATGATAGCGCCTCATTATACTGATCCAACACGTTTTGTGAAAAACTGGTCATATAGGCCATTTTCCTCTGGTTTAGCAATAAGGCGGTGGATTTAGCCAACGGAACAGCTTTGATATTATGCAAGAATACCAATTCTATGTCAATACTCAGCAAATCGGCCACCATTTGCTCATCCATAAAATCTCCAGGTTTCCGCACACCCATCATAATGGCTAATTTATCGTGATCGCCGGAAAAGAATCGAACAATACCATCATCTTTTGTAAAGTGAACATAGTCAGAGGTTAAAAGGTCATTCAAAAAATCTCCTTGCTCCCCATGAATAAAGGGCTTAGGCCGTGTCAAAGGACTCGCCAACCGAGCAAAAAGCCACATAGGGCTCTTGTCTTCCTGGCGCTCTGTAGCATTTTCAGACAACAAAACCGGCTCATACATATCCATAATGGCCGTCAATGCATTGCCTGCTTGATCCAAATCGCGCAACGCCTCTTTACGATCGTTCACGCTCAAAATAATGTAATGTTTGTTTTTGAAAACACGGTGCATGTTTTCCATCCAAAGGTTATCTATAGATTTTAACAGCTTGTTATCTTTAAAAGATTCCATAACATCCAATTGCACTTTATCGCGCACCGTAACCATTCGTGCAACAATTTCCAATTCTGCCATCGCATCAACCCAACGCTTCCTGGCACTCGTTAAGGTGGCTCTATCTTCCGGAGCCATCAAAGTACTGTCTACACCTTTGACTTCGAAAACGCGCGCCATTGAACCATTACGCAAGTGGATAGTTGCCCCGTCTTCATCCAATCGTTCGAACGGCAAAAAGTCGGACAATCTTGTTTCTCTTGGTTTTGGCAAAATCTTTTCGCCAATTTTCGTCACAGAGGCAAAAGATAACAAAATAGCGCTCAACAACCCCAAGACAGCCAAAATCATCGGCACCGAGGTTGCACTCGTCAAAATAAAATCAATGATATTTGCATCTACGTGATTCATTCACATTCCTCTATGGCGCTATCTTTACTCCTTTTGACTTGTAAATATTATGACTTGAAGTCGGACCCGAAACCCCCCAGGCTTGTAGCATGTGCGACATGTGCGGCTCTCGCGTTCCAACAATAATCAAAAAAACATGAACAATAAAAATCGATGTTAAAAAAACGAGCGGGTTCAAACTAAAAATTCCAATAAACATAAACATAATGGCGCCTTGAATTACCAAATTCAACACTGCAGGCACAAACGGGGCCAAAAAAATTCGTGGAGGCATCGCCACTGCTCTAAGAATTGGTTCGCGCATTTTAATCTCCTATTTCTATTCATACCCTAAATTCTTGCAAATGAAAAGAAAAAAATGCTTTTTCCTTGACTTTTTTTATAATTTTTGGCATAATTTTGCCATTCGGCAAGGAGAATTGAATATGGCCTTAAATCAAGAAACAATTAAAAATCTTTCCACTTTGGCGCGTTTAAGATTGCCCCAAGAACGGGAAGAAAAAATTTTATCCGATTTACAAAGCATTTTGGATTGGGTGGAACAATTAAAAGAAGTCAACATTGATGGTGTAGAACCATTGGTTTCTGTCACCCAAGGAGACGCCCCTATGCGTCAAGATGAAGTGACGGACGGCGGATTACAAAAAGAATTGATGATGAATGCGCCCGAAGAAATCCAAGGATTTTATGTGGTGCCAAAGGTGGTGAAATAATGACTGATTTAGTGAACTTGACCATCGCCGACGCGTTGGAACTTTTAAACAAAAAAGAAATTTCTTCTGAAGAATTAACTCGTGCTCATATTGCCGAAATGGAAAAAGGGCGTGTGTTAAATGCTTTTATTACGGAAACACCGGAATTGGCTCTTGAACAGGCCAAGGCAAGTGACGAAAAACGCGCTGCCGGCTCCGCTTTGGGTGCGTTAGAAGGTATTCCAATTGCCAACAAAGATTTGTATTGCACAAAGGGCGTGCGCACAACGGCCGCCAGCAAAATTTTATCCAACTTTGTGCCGCCATATGAATCCACAGTTTCTCAAAAATTAAAGGATGCCGGCACCATTATGTTAGGAAAGTTAAACACCGACCAATTTGCTATGGGCGGATCCACGTTGACCAGTTATTTTGGCGTGACAAAAAATCCATGGAATTTGGATTTGGTGCCAGGCGGATCCTCTGGTGGTTCGGCTGCCGCTGTGTCTGCAGGATTATGTATGGGCGCCACAGGTTCTGATACAGGCGGTTCTATTCGTCAGCCAGCCAGTTTTTGCGGCGTGACAGGCATTAAACCAACCTATGGTCGTTGTTCGCGTTATGGTATTGTGGCGTTTGCCAGCTCTTTGGATCAAGCGGGCCCCATGGCGCGTTCTGTCAAAGATTGTGCTTTGATGTTGGGCGCTATGGCAGGAGCCGATGATAAAGATTCTACCGTAGCAAATGTCCCGGTTCCGGATTATACTTCTGCTCTGACGGGAGATATTAAAGGTAAAAAAATCGGTATTCCAAAAGAATATCGTTTAGACGGATTAAATCCGGATGTTGCTGCCACATGGGATAAAGGAATTCAATTCTTAAAAGATGCTGGGGCAGAGATTGTGGATATTTCATTGCCACATACAAAATATGCTTTACCCGTTTATTACATTGTTGCCTGCGCAGAAGCCAGTTCTAACCTATCCCGTTATGATGGTGTGCGTTATACCACGCGCGTGGAAGGCAATTCGTTGGATGAGATGTATGAAAACACCCGTACTGATGGTTTTGGTGATGAAGTTGTTCGTCGTATTTTGCTTGGAACTTTTGTGTTGTCGGCTGGATTCTATGATGCCTACTACACGCGCGCTCAACGGGTGCGCCGCTTGATTTACAATGACTTTGTGGAAGCCTTTAAGCAAGTGGATGCGATTTTAGTTCCAGCTGCGCCAACGCCAGCGCTTTCCGCCGAAGAAATGAAAAATATGAAACCTGTGGATGTATATGCGGGCGATGTGTTTACAACACCAGCCAGTTTGGCCGGCGTTCCTGGCTTGTCTTTACCAATTGGACTTTCTCAAAACGGATTGCCGATTGGCTTACAGGTCATCGGGAAACATTTTGATGAAAATACCGTTTTCCAAGTAGCAGATGTGTTGGAAAAATTGGCAAACTTTGATAAAACACCACGCCGTGTGAAAGGATAAAAAATGTATACGATTGAAGGAAAAACAGGCAAGTGGGAATTAGTGATTGGATTGGAAGTCCACTGCGAAATTTTATCAAAATCCAAAGTCTTTTCTGGGGCCAGCGCCGCTTTTGGTGGCGAACAAAATACACAGGTGTCTTTTATCGACGCCGCTTTCCCCGGCATGTTACCAAAAGTCAATGAATATTGTATTGAGCAATGTGTGAAAACAGGCATGGGTTTGAATGCGGTGATCAACAAATACTCTCGCTTTGACCGCAAAAATTATTTCTATGCTGACTTGCCTCAAGGCTATCAGATTTCACAACTTTATCACCCAATTGTCGGTGAAGGATTTATTGAAGTTACTACCGCCGATGGTACACGCAAAATCGGTGTAGAACGTTTGCATTTGGAACAGGACGCAGGTAAATCTATCCACGATATGCACCCAAGCAAGACCTTAATTGACTTAAACCGTTCGGGTGTCGGATTGATGGAAATTGTGTCTAAACCAGATATGCACAGCCCCGAAGAAGCGGGCGAATATCTGCGCCAACTACGTGCGATCGTGCGTGCTTTGGGCACATGTGACGGCAATATGGACGAAGGTTCTATGCGTTGCGATGTGAATATTTCCGTGCGTCCAGTCGGGGAAACCGGCTTGCGCGCCCGTGCAGAGGTTAAAAACGTAAACTCTGTGCGTTTTGTGATGCACGCTATTGAGGTAGAGGCCGAACGCCAAATTGAAGTCTATGAAAACGGTGGCACTATTCGTCAGGAAACACGCCTTTATGATTCCGAAAATGGCGAAACTCGTCCAATGAGAACAAAGGAAAATGCCAACGATTATCGTTACTTCCCAGATCCGGACTTGTTGCCGGTGGTGTTGACGGATGAATATATTGAAAATATCCGCAAAAACTTACCGGAATTGCCGGAAGTGAAGAAAAAACGCTATATTGAGCAATTGGGGCTCCCTGAATATGATGCTGGTATTTTAACCGCCGACAAAGATACATCCACTTATTTTGAAGCGGCCGCCAAAGGGCATGATGCCAAGAAAGTGGCTAACTGGGTCATGGGTGATTTGTTTGCGTATTTGAACAAAGAATGTTTGCCGATTACAAAGAGTCCTATTTCCGCCGAAAACTTGGGCGCATTGGTGGGCCTGATTGAAGACAACACTATTTCCGGCAAAATCGCAAAAGATGTCTTTGTGATGATGATTGAAACTGGCAAAGAACCTGCCGCAATTGTGGAGGAAAAAGGCTTGAAACAAACCACAGATACGGGCGCTATTGAGGCTATTATTGATGAAGTTTTGGCTGCGAACCAAGATAAAGTTGCCGAAATTAAAGCCGGTAAAGACAAATTAAAAGGTTGGTTTGTGGGCCAAATCATGAAGGCCAGCCAAGGTAAAGTCAACCCAGCCATGGCAAACGAGTTATTGAACAAAAAACTACAATAATTCAGATTATTAAATTAAAAAAGCTCGTCCCAATCGGCGAGCTTTTTCTTCTTCGGGAATATTTATTTTATTTTTTTATGTCCGGCATAGGCAAAAATACACCAAATAGCCGATAACCCAACAAGATCATAGACAATCATCGACAACCAACTACCTACACCAAATAAAGTAGCGACTAAATCAAACCCAAAGAGCCCAACCAAGCCCCAGTTTAAAGCGCCGATAATCACCAACACACATGCAATTTTATTTACTATATCCATTGTTTCCTCCTTTTTTAACAGGTTTTATTTGGGCCACCAGATATTATTTGTCAAGACATAAAAAAACCGAGGCAAAGCGCCTCGGCTTTCTTAAAAAACAACTGGTTATTTCCGAGTATATCCCAAAAGGGCCAAGATAGCTGAAACACCGATAAGATCATAAGTAATCTTTGTGGCCAATGTTCTGGCGCCAAAAATTTTTACGACCAAGTCCATATTCAACATACCAACTAAACCCCAGTTGATAGCTCCGAATAAAACCAAAATTGAAGCAATAAATCCTATTAATTTCATGTTTTCTCCTTTCTAATTAAAATTTATATTGCAATTGCACACCCAAAATATTGGATTGCATATGCTTATATTTAGCCTGGTTATCGACATCTTCCATCGCTTTACCAGTCTTAGCAATCATATGTGCATAGCCCACATCCAATTGCCAACTGTTTTTTGCATAACTAGCACCGACACTCATCCACCAACGATCGTTATCAGGAATACGGATGGTTCGACGTTGGGGCTTGTGTGTAGGACTTTCATCCCAGCCACCGCCAAAGCGGAAAGTTAGATTCTTACAATAGTAATAATCCACACCACCCGTCAAAGTCCAAGTGTTTTGATAACGGTAATCCGTTCTTTTCTTACCATTTGGCAAAGCCGCTGAACGCACAACGAAATCAGGAAAAGACGATGTCCAGTGTGTCCAACGAGCCGTTCCAGAGAATCCCAAATCTTTATAACGATGGTAGCCGGACAAGGCAATAGATTCTGGCAAATCTGGGTTGGAATGCACTTCGTACATTCCGTTTTTCAAAACTGGCAACATATCATTACTGCCGGAAATTTTCAGCTTTCCCCTTGCTCTTTGTGCAGAGCGCAAACGCCAAGACAAACCAATGCGTGAATTTTCATTAAATTCATACATCGCACCCAACGTACCCGTTTGTGTCCATCCATGCACGTTAAAGTTCATGTATCCACCACCAGCGACACCGCCAACTTTCGGTAAATCCTGCGTCATACGGCCATAAATGTACCGCAAAATTGCACTTGCGCCCAAAGACAAATGATCTGTCACCTTGTATGCAGCGGAAATATTGAAATCAACGATGTCTAATTTTGATAAAATGGCGGATTCAGAACCAAACCAACCTTTTTTATATTGCGTTTTTAAGCCGAACGGGGCATAGATACCCGCACCCAATGAAAGACGATCATTGACATTGTATTGTGCAAAGCCAGCAGGAACTGGTTGCCAGAAGTTCATCTTTTTATGTCCGCCAGCATGCCGGCCCAAACCTTCAACGTCGGCCTTTAAGTTAATGAAATTAAAAACCTGTTGAACACCAGACTTTTTCATTAACGTCATTCCGGCTGGGTTAAAAGCGATAGCGGAATAGTCATCGCCTACAATGCCTTGGCCCGCATAGGAACGGCCCAATCCTGTAACAGAATAATCATTTAATTGATATCCGCCAGCTTGTGCAGTACACACACCCATAGCGGCACCAATAAATACTACTAATCGTGTTATTTTTTTCATTAAATATCCTTTATTTATTAGTTAAAACACATTTACAGGGACAAAGTATAACCACATATGTTACAAAATGCAACAAAAATGTCAAAAATTTGTCATAATTTAATTTATTTCTTCAAAATCAACATCTATGACTTTGTCCATATGTGCGTCTTTTATAGGCCGTAGCGCACATTCGGGACGAAATAGGCGAAAGATCGCCGCAACGCCCGAAACCAACAGACTTAATAAAAAAATAGGCAACACAACATAAAAGCCTATCCACATGGCAGCAGATATAAATAAAAACAAGATAACCATTCCAATGAGTAAATGCATTATTCTTTCGGCACTTTCTGTTTCAGTTGATACAACACATCCAAAGCTTCTCTTGGTGATAACGAATCAATATCCAATTTTTTAATTTCCTCTTCCACCAAAGAAGGCTTCATATCCTGATATGTGGGTGTAGCCGCGGCAGAAAACAAGGGTAAATCATCAAAAAGCGGTTTTTGTGCTTGTTTTTTTTCTTCTAATTGCGACAAAACAGCCGTTGCTCGATTGACAACAACGGACGGCAACCCTGCCAATTTTGCCACATGAATACCATAGGACCGCTCCACAGCACCTTCCCCAACTTCATGTAAAAAGACGATATCGCCTTGCCATTCCTTGATTTTCATTGTATGTAAAGACAAATTCTTCAAGCGACCCGCAAGGCCTGTCAATTCATGATAATGGGTTGCAAACAAAGCTCTTGCCTTCACCGTATCATGCAAATATTCCACGACGGCCCACGCCAAAGACAAGCCATCATAAGTGGCTGTTCCTCGCCCTACTTCATCCAAAATAACCAAAGATTTATTTGTAGCATTATTCAAAATAGTTGCCACTTCTACCATTTCAACCATAAAGGTGGATCTTCCTCTGGCCAAATCATCACTGGCACCAACACGCGAAAACACTTTATCAACAAGGCCTATTTCGGCCGCATCGGCGGGAACATAGCTACCCATTTGAGCCAAAATCACGATCAAAGCATTTTGCCGCAAATAAGTACTTTTTCCGGCCATATTAGGACCGGTTAAAACCCATAAATAATCGTCCGCATCCATCACACAATCGTTCGGGATGAAAGCCGTTTGTTCTTGTTTTAAAGCGGCCTCCACAACAGGATGTCGTCCACCAATTATTTTCAACTCTGTTCCTTCGGTTAAAACAGGACGAGTCCAATGATTTTGTAAGGCCAAATCTGCCAACGCGCTCGCCACATCAATTTCCGACAAAGCGTTGGCTGTCACAAAAATCTTTTCGGCCTCAGCCACAATTTTCTGTCTCAATTCTTCATACAACACCAATTCTGTTGCCAAATAACGCTCATCTGCTGACATCAATTTACCAGCAATATCGGCCAATTCTCCGGTTGTAAAACGCACACAATTCGCCATTGTTTGCCGATGAATAAATCCTTTTTCTTTATCCATCAACAACGGTTCTGCGGATTTGGAAGGCACTTCTATGTAATAACCAACCAAATTATTAAATGCTATTTTAAGGTTTTGGATGCCTGTTTGTGTTGCATATTTATACTGCAAATCCGCCAAAATCTTTTTGGATCCGACTTTTGTATCATAAATTTCATCTAAAACGGCCGAAGCGCCCCTTTTGATAAAGCCGCCATCTCTCGCCAACAAAGGCGCTTTTTCTTCATCAATGTATCGTTCAATTTCGTCCGCCAAAGCGTCATGTTGCCCAAAATGTGCCAATGTTTCTTGGATAGCTGTTGGCAATTCCCCTTCAATTTTACTGCGCAAAACGGGCACATTTTTTAATGCTTTTTCGATAACAATCATATCTCGCGGGCCTCCGCGGCCAACCGACAATCGTGAAACGGCGCGCTCTACATCCGGCATTTCTTTTAACAATTGCCGCACATTTTCACATACAAGCGGATTATCCACAAAATAGGTGATTTTATCTAATCTCGCATTGATTTCATCTTTCAATACCAACGGTGAAGAAAGATAGGAAGCCAACAACCGCGCTCCCGCCCCAGTCATCGTGCCGTCAATCACATCTAATAAACTTTTGGCACCTCGCTCGTTTGATAAAGCGCTCGTCAGCTCCAAACTGCGTCTTGTCGCACCATCAATCTGCATAAAGCGATTTTCCAAAAATCTTTGCGGATCAGAAAGTTTTGGACATTCTCCTTTTTGTGTTTCAATCAAATAATTCGTTAAAAT
>CAJOPC010000023.1 GCA_905236245.1 uncultured Alphaproteobacteria bacterium | reverse complement strand
TTTTCTGCGACACTTTCCATCGGGTCACCCCGCCCGGACGTTATCCGGTATTGTGTCTCATACGAAGCCCGGACTTTCCTCCATGAATTGCTTCACAGCGATTGCCTGACCATCTGACAAAAGAAATTGTATCACAAACACTAAATTAAGTCAAGAAAAATATATGTTCCGACTTGTGGTAATATAATGCCATATAAAAAAGTGCTTGACAGACGGGCTTTTTTGGGCTATAATGTCACCGTTTTTAACAAAAGGAATAAAAAATGATTACAAAAACAACTAAAACAATAAAGCCAGCAGACGCTGATATCAAGTGGTACTTGATTGATGCTGACGGCGTTGTTTTGGGTCGTTTAGCCAGCCAAATTGCCACTATTTTACGCGGCAAGAACAAGGCTTGCTATAGCCCCTCCCAAGATTGCGGCGACCACGTTGTCGTAATTAACGCCGAAAAAATTGCCGTCACAGGACGCAAATTGGCTCAAAAAGAATATTATCATCATACAGGTTATATCAGCGGTCTTAAAACCGTTACGTTACCTGAACAATTAAACAAACATCCAGAACGCGTGTTGATTCAAGCGGTCAAAACCATGATTTCACGCAATTCTCTGGGTGCAAAACAGATGAAAAAATTGCATGTTTTTGCCGGTAGCGAACATCCTCATGCGGCACAAAAACCGATTGTGTTGGACATTGCTAGCAAAAATCCGAAAAACAAGAGAGGTGAATAATGGTCGCGAAGAAGAAAGAAACAGCTGCAAAAACAGAAGTTAAAGAAGAAAAGAAAGAAGCCAAAAAGGCTCCTGCTAAAAAGGCTGCAGCCAAGAAGGAAGTGAAAACAACCGTCAAGACCGTTGTTAAAAAGAATGTTTCCAAAGACAAAGGGAAAACAACAGTCAACACGACTGTAAACACCGTTGTGGAAACAAAAGTTTCTAGAGGCGCAAAAAAATCTTTAGAAGATTTGAAGGATGTTGCCAAGGAAGTAGCTCCTGCCAAAGAAGAAAAAGTAGAAGTTAAGGCTGAACCAAAAGCCGCCGAACCTCGTCAACCAAAGAAAGACAAGTTTGGCCGCTCTCAAGCTGTTGGCAAGAAAAAGGACGCCATTGCTCGTGTTTATTTAAAACTCGGCAAAGGTAAGATCACCGTCAACGACCGTGATTTAAAGGATTATTTCCCTCGTCCCGTGTTGCAAATGATTATCAATCAACCATTTGCTGTCACAGCACGCGAAGGGCAATATGATGTGATCTGCACAGCTAATGGCGGTGGTTTATCTGGCCAAGCATATGCTTTGCGCCATGGTATCAGCCGTGCATTAGACTTGTTTGAACCGGAATTACATACAGCATTGAAAAAGGCTGGCTTCTTGACACGCGATAGCCGCGTTGTTGAACGTAAGAAACCCGGCTTGTCCAAAGCTCGTAAGCGCTTCCAATTCAGCAAGCGTTAAAAACAACGAAAACAAATGTTTTCAAGAGCTGCCAAACGGCAGCTCTTTTTTTATACGTTAATAAAAATCTTATGAAATAAAATTATTTATTAAAATTTGGTTCAGCAGATTCCGGATTTCCGACAGAGCGTAAATCGAAATACTTCAAAAGTGGCATTGCTATATAAATGGAAGAATACGTTCCAAAAATTGTGCCTAATGCCATCGCCACAGAAAATCCGTGCAAAGCCTCTCCTCCAACAACTAAAAGTACCAAGACCACAAACAATGTCGTCAAACTAGTCAAAATCGTCCGAGAGAAAGTCTCATTTGTACTTCTGTTCAATAATTCTACCACAGAAGATTTACGATATTTTTTCAAATTTTCACGCATACGGTCATAGCTAACAATTGTATCATTACAATCATAGCCGGCAAGTGATAAAAGACCTGCGACAACAACCATATCAAATTCAATTTGGAATAAAGAAAAGAAGCCAACAACAATAATCATATCGTGTGCCAAAGCCAACAAACAACAAATTGCAAATGGCCATTCAAATCTAAACCAAATGTATACAGCAATTGCCAACAATGCCAATATAGAGGCAATAAAACTATTGCGTTTTAATTCGGAACCAACAGACGGACCAACAATTTCCACTTCTGTATAAGTATAACCCTCACCCAAAGCATCCTTAATTTTAGTTAATAATGCATTTGAATTTTCACCTTCCGGCTGAGCCTGAATCAAAATACCTTTTCCCTCTGTTCCAACAGATTGTAAAGACAAATCTTTCAAAAAAGACAACTTTTGACGCACAGACTCCATTTGAATCACATTATCACTCGTGGCTTCGATCTGAACTCCTCCAACAAAATCAATCCCATAATTCAAACCGCGCGTCATAAAAGAAACGATAGATACAATCAGCAATAAAGCCGACAAAATATACGTAAATCTCGCTTGGCCCATAAAATCAATATGATATTCACGCTTTCTAAATAACTTACTCATTTTCTATATCCTTTCTTAAAACTTAATTTCCTTTGGATGTCTTACTGTCATCCAGGCCATCAAAACCAATTTTGACACACAAATTGCGGCGAATAAGGTTGTGATCAATCCTAAGCCTAATGTGACGCCGAAGCCGCGCACAGGGCCAGAACCTAACCAGAACAAAATAAGCGCTGCGAACAATGTCGTCAATTGGCCATCAAAAATCGCGCTGAAAGATCCTTCAAAACCTCGTGTCAACACATCCCTCGGAACTGTCACACCATGCAACTGTTCCTCCTTCATACGCTCAAAGATAATGATGTTAGCATCAACAGCCATTCCAACCGTTAAAGCGATACCAGCCAATCCCGGCAAGGTCAATGTGGCACCCAAGGCACTCAACAAAGCCAACAACATAATACCGTTTGCCAATAATACGAGATCCGCTACAATGCCGAACCACCCATACACAACAATCATAAAAATGAAGACCAATGCCAAACCTATCCAACAAGCTGTTGTTCCGGCGCGAATAGAATCTTCACCCAAGCCAGCGCCGACAACACGTTCTTCAATCACAACCAACGGAGCGGGCAAAGCACCAGAACGCAACAATAAAGCCAAATCATTAGCCGTTTGCACTGTGAAATTTCCAGTAATAATTCCCTTGCCTCCGGTGATAGGCGTGTTAATTGTCGGAGCACTAATCACTTTACCGTCTAACACGATAGCCAACCGACGGCCAACATTATCGCGTGTTGCATTTCCAAACTTCTTAGCCCCTGCACTTTTAAAACTAAAAGAAACGGCCGGACGTCCCTGCTCGTCATAGGTTCCACGGGAATCCTCCAAACTTTCACCACCGACGACAACAGCACGTTTCAAAACGATATAACCTGTTTCATCACCCTTCACAAGCATTGAATCAACTGGCAATTTCCCCATTTGAGCCAACTGTGGAGAAGTTTCTTCATCTACTAAATGAAAGGTCATTTTTGCTGTTTTACCCATTAATGCCTTAATTTCTGCGGGGTCCTGGACGCCGGGCAATTGAATAACAATACGCGCATCCCCTTGCTGCTGAATCAATGGTTCTTTCGTGCCAAGTTCATCAATACGCTTACGCACAATTTCCAATGATTGCTGTACTGCCTGACTTTTCATCGTGCTCAAAGCGTCATCAGTATATTTAACAGTTAATGTTGCGCCCTCAGAGGAAATATCCAAGCTAACATTTTCCTGTTTACGAATAATTTCCCTGGCATCATTTAACTGCGCTGCATTTAACACCTTAATGGATAAAGCTTCTCCTTCAACTTTTAATCCTGAGAAACGCACTTTACCTTCACGCAAGGCTGAACGTGTTAAATCTGCTAATGCTTCCAATTTTTCATGAACCAAAACGCTTGTATCCACTTCCATAACCAAATAAGATCCACCCTGCAAATCCAATCCCAAAGTTATCGGACGCCACCAAGATTTCACGGAAGATGGCACATCTTTATATACTTCCTTCGGCAAAAAATTTGGGAGGGCAAAAAAAGCACCCAAAACCAACACAATACCAACAACGGCAACTTTAATTTTTGAATATCCAAACATTATTTTTTATCCTTTCCAAGCAATTCATCTTCATTAAACAATACCTGTGTCACATACGGGCGCAAGACCGTAATCTCTACCCCGTCAGCAATCTCAACCGTCAATTCTAATGGCTCTACTTTAACAACCTTTCCGATAATTCCGCCAACATTTACTTTAACACCTTTGACAATAGCGTTTAATTCCGCTTCGTGTTTTTTATAACGTTTTTGTTGCGGACGAATAAGAATAAAATAACAAACAAGAATAATTAAAACAAACTGGATAGCCATACTGGACAAAGAATTTGCACTTGTTCCTGCAGCAGCATCAACAGTTTGAGCTAAAGCGGGCGAAATAAACATACCATACTCCTTTTTTATACCTGGATACTATAACCATTTTTACAAAAATTGCAAGGAATTTTTTATGCCACCCAAAAAACACCAAAGGGGTTAATGATTCATAATAATTTTAAGCCTTTTGACAAATCTTTAATTATAAGCAATACACACAAAAAACACATTATAGTAATTTTTCATTGTTTTTTTTAAAAATTGCGATTACAATGTTACTATTATATTTTATTCAACAGGAGTCATAACATGACAGATTTAACCCCACAATTGAGTGATGATTTTGTCGAATTAGAAGATTTGACATGGACTGAAGAAAGTTTACGACATTTTGATGAAATGGCCTGTGCCATGCTGGGGGAAAAATATTGGAACGCCCATCGTGTGCCAATTTTGATTCAAGAACGTGATGAAATAAATGGTGCCTATTATCCAGAACAAAACTGTATTGTCCTAACTCGAGGGATGATAAATGCTTGTCAAAATGAGGATCAACTCGCCTGGATTTTAGCACATGAACTTGGGCATTTTATGCGCACAATGAAATATGGGAAAAACCACCAAAATAGCAAACAAGAAGAAGCGGCCGCAGATTATGAAGCCGTTGAACGCTTGTCAAAAGCCGGTTATAAAATTACAGAATCTACCGCTATACTTCGGATACTTTTTACAGATGAGATGGTAGGTTATAAATGGTTTGAACATATAGATGTACACCCCCTGAAAGAACAACGTTTTGAAGAAAATGAATTGGCAGTGACTCGTGTCCGTCGACGCTTAAGACGTCAAGATATTAATGCCGATACGGTGCCAACACGCCCAATTCCAGATTACATTCTCAATGTCCCTACTCGCAAGAAATGGCTAGCCGCTCGTTTAGAGCGGGATCATTTTCAAGAAAAATCCCAATCTGAACAATTCCTCTATCTAAGGGATCTCTGTCAAGAAATCGCCCGAGTAAAAAACGATACTCTTTTTAACAGCAGATGGAAAGATTTTGAAGAATTTTTTAAAAAATATGAAAAGGATCTTCCAGCCGAAGAAAGGACAGAGTCATACAACGGAGAATGGACAGGCCCCCGCCGCGAATTAATAGATTTATTTACAAGGCAGGCATTTGCTGAAAATCTTACCAAAAGAGAAGTGACATGCCTGGCCTCATGTATGGGGAAAATAAGTCTTTCCAGCACACCACAGGGCGAGGTAAAAACTCAAATTAAAAAATTTCAAGAAATGATACAAGAGGCTAGAGAAAATAACACCCCTCTTGATTTGGTTGACGTCACTAAAAGGCATTTTATCTTATATAAATGGCTGCCTCAAAAAACATATGATCCAAGCTACAAAAAAACAGCTACATTTGAAATTGGACAAATTTTCTCTGTTACCTCTGCAGAAGAGGCAAGGCAAAATGTCTACGGCGGCCTCTTTAAGGAGATGGATGAATTAAAGGATGATTATGCTCTTATTTTTCGTCGAGAAGTTTATTCCGACTATTTAGTTTTAAAAGAAATAGACAATCATCATCTAGAAATCGTAGCAGAAAAAAGTTATAGCGACCTAATGGCCTTATTAGACCAACGCGGTTATTCAAAAATGGCAAAAGCTTTAGCCAACTTGCATAGTCTCGTTGATGATATTGCCCATGGTAAAGATGATCATTTCACATTAGCCCAATTAGATGATTTGAAAAGACGTATTGCACCGGATTTAACAGATTATTCCAATGACGAGTTTTCTTTCAAAAAACCTTGGTTCAAAGATAAGGAAGAATCTATTGCATACATACAAGCCTCATGGTATCCAGAAGGCAAATCGCTACCTCCATTGGCCATTAAGGACCATTTGTATTACCGCCGCATACAACGTGATGATAATAATCCTCAAGATAATGTGGACAATGAAGAATTTTTTAACGAATATGATTTTTTTAGCCTCCAAAATCATCCTTTTAGCTCTGATCAATTGTTAAAATGTATGTCCCCAGAGGAACAAGAATTTTGGAAAACATATAATGCAGAGGCCAATAAAGTAGTTTGGGATGCCTTTTTGGCAAAAATGATACAACAATTAAAGGATGGAACTTTAGATTGTTTTCCAAAAATATTACAGAATAGAACAAGTCGCGGGTGCAGAATGCCATTAGAGGGTACTGCAGCAAGAGCACATCTCTCCTATGATGAAAGCTGTTCATTGATTAAAGCATTTGTAGAAAATGCCCCTAAAACAGAAGATTTCTTATTATATCATACAGATGGATTTTCAGAATTTTTAATACAAACAGTACGAATGAAATATGAAATAGATAATTCTGTAAAAATACCAGAATTGGACTCTGTCATAGATTATTTCCAAAAATGTTTAAATTTAAAAATACCTAAAAATGTTGATATATTTGATTATTTAGAAAAAGAAGTAAGAAAATATGACACAGCCTCTGATGCGGAAGAGGATAAAGCATCACGTCGTTTATTTTTCCTAGATTCCCTAATCTCACTATATGCCCTAAAGCAAGGACATGATATCCCAACTAAAGTATTTAAGACATTACTTTCAAGAAGAACGACCATTGCCAAAAAGCATAAAGATCAGGATAATTTTTTTACAGAAGGTCATATGTCAAAAGAGAATATGTTTGGGGATACAGTAATAGAAGACATATATAATAAAGAAGCATGGCCAATGGATTTATTAGGCTTTGTGGAATTTTTTATGATTGACTCACCAAATCGCTATAGTAAAGATGCCGATTATGATTTAAGGAGCAAAAATCAAACAGAAGACGATAAAAGGCTTCAACAATTCTCCAAAAATTTACGTACACATTGGTGTTCCTTACTAGACAAAGAGACAGATGTTGACAAGATTCAAGAAGCCTGGGAACATGCTGGTTGGATCAATGAAATGATTTTTGATCGTACACTTGTAAAAGTTTATGACAAATATAGTGACAAGTACTTGGTTCACTCCCCTATGTGGGATAGGAGTAGACCACTTGAAAAGAGAATGCACGTATTTTTTGCCATCGGCGCCAGAAAGGCCTTTCCAAGTGATGGAAAAGCTTATCATCAATTAATTACCGATATCTTAGATGATATTCAAAAAATAGAAGATCCCAAATTGCGGGAGGAATATGCCTTTAAATTTGTAGAGTTAAAAATTGCCGATCCAAAAGTAAGAAATTATGCAGAAACTATTTGGGCCAACTCTGTAGGCGATATCTTAGGACCAGATGATGATTCAGAGGAATATTTCGATGCGGCTTGTGTATTTGTTGATAAAATTCAAAAAAAGATCCGATCCAAACATGACGATAATGGCAGTCCCAGATATTTCTTCCCCTACACATATCGTTATTCATTGGGAGACAAGCTGGCAAAAGCATTAGTTTCTCAAGGGCCTTTATCGGCTGAATTAGAACCGGCGGGCATTGACTTAATGAGTCTGGACAATAAAGAATCATTTTATGCTACAGCAGGTATATTCCTGGAAGGTATATCCGGACGCTTATTAGAAGGGAAACCAGATCGCGTTCATGCGATCATTGACTTTTTACGTAGCCAAGGAACTCGATCCGATTGTCAAAAAATGGCACAAACAGTTGTAAAATGGAGCAAAATTAAGTCAGATCCAGATCCATATGCCTTTGATATGATGTACCAACAATTTTGGACATTAGCTCCAGAGCTACAAGGTGCCATTTTAAATAAGATTATGAGTGATGGTATCGTTAGAAAAAACAGAACAGAAAAGCTATCGTTCCAAGATAGATGGAAGGAAAACTTTGATTATGTCGTAGGTGAAATGTTCGGCCAAAAAGAGGACAAAACCGAATCTCAGCAAAACATTTTATCATTGGCTCGTGAATTTATGTGGGAATATATTTCCGCACGTCCAGAAAGCGAACGCAACCTGTGCTTAGGCACTTTGTTGGCATCTGCCGGCAAAAAGGGTACAGATGCAAATCAACAAGATTTTGAAGCAAGCATCGGAAAAGGCGTTAAAAGTTTCTTGGAAGGCATCGCTCCTGCTGGTATTAAATTAGGTCAAGCGTTATCTGCTTTACCGATCACACCGGATTACATTCGCGCCCCATTGAGACATTTTACATCACATGCTCTGGAACCACCACGTTGGGAAATCTTTGCATGGAAAGATCAATATCGCAAAGAATGTCTTAAAGCAAATCGTCCAGAAGAAGCCGCTAAACTTCCTAAAAACTTGGGAAAAATTTTAGGATCTGCTTCATATAACGTAGCAATTGAATTATTCGAAGAAATCTTTAAATGTCTAAGAATTGGCGCCGCCACATCAGCAGATGCTGAAATGGGGTATATTGAAACTGCATTGTCACGATTGATTGAAAGAGGCTTTTTAAAAGGACACGGAGAAACATTCAAACGTGTTGTTGCTCAAGCGCGTGCTGCAATTAAAATTGAAACTGATGTCAGCGGAGCTGGCTATGAACAATTGCAAAAGGCCAAAGAAATTTATCCTTCGTCCGTGTCAATGGATGGATATGATTTTGAACTAAGAATTGCCGATTGGCATGATAAGGGCAAAAAATGGGTGAAGATGGAAAGAATGCCCGGAAAAGAATTTGATGATATACCAGAAGGACCATATAAACAAGCTTTGAAAAAGGCTTATTTGGGTGTGGAATTGTTGAATATTCTGTCTGGGCGAGAATTTGACCACGATCGCCATAAAGGACAAATGCTGATTGAAAAGAAAAATGATACAACAAGCGTTATTGGCCTGTTTGATACTGGTTCCATGGCGCTCAATCCACCCAGTGTAGAAGACCAAAAGGCATTGGGCCGTTTGATGTATAAAGTCACAGAACATTACCTACGTGAGCCGGAAAGTTCTTTGGCAAATATTTTATCTTATGAATTTGATGAATATTATAAAGAAAATCCAAATGCCAGCACATATATTACTGAGGTCCAACGTGGTTTGACGGCTATGGGTCCATATTATGAAAATTTCACTGCTAAGGAATGGATGGATTGTTGTTCCATTGTATTCAATGCCGAAGAAATGCCTATTAGCTCTCATGTGCTAGACGGCTTTACTCATGAAATTTTAAATTCTACTGGAATATTTACCGCTTCAAAAAATTGGACAACCCAAGAAAAAGAAAATTTAGGGCGCTTTTTGTTCCGGGCTTATGCAACATCTCTTGTTCATCCGGATCAAGATCTGCAAACCGTTGTTAGAAATGAAGCGGCTAATACACCGGATGCCGACCTTGGATTATTAGGACGCTTTCTCAAAAAGAAAAAGCTCAACACAAGTGGACTTACTTTGGAAATTCCGGCACAGTTCATGAACCATGTGTGTGCACTTTTTAAAAACGAAGATATAGATATACTCGTAGCAAAAGGAATTACAAAGGCAGCCTATGAATCCGTAAACATCTCCAACTTACAAGGGCGCGGAACACCAGAAGAAAGAAAACAAATTGGGGCATTGTTATACAAAACCGCAGTGTATGACAAATCTAAAGAGGAAAAAATGGAATTTTTAAAAGGGCAATTATTTCAACTTGCTCAAACCTCTGATTTGGCACGAGATATGCATGCTGTTTTGACTGTTGCATCTCAGGTAAATAATGATGAGGATAGTGGCGAAGCCCTCTCTGTAATTATGGATCACCTACTAACACATGGAATAGATCCGGATATAAAGGCAGGGATTGAAAGCGTAGCAACAGGAATCTCGGGAGCTATATTTGTCAAAGCTTTAAACGCCGGCTTAAATTCTGCATTAATGCGCAGTTTGATTCGAAAGTTTATGCCTCGGGCAAAATCTGAAAAAGGCCCACATAAGACATTAGAAGAATTACTTGATATGGCGGCGAAACGTTTGGTTGCTCAACCTCGTAAACTTGCTGCAAAATTGGAACAAGGAGATGAATCAACGCCTCTTGTCCGAAGCATACGCAAACATATTGCAAAACCAAGTACTGCAATTAAATTCAAGAAGCCTCAAAAGCAACCAAAATAAATTAAAGTAAAAAAGGAATAAAAATGGTTCATGCAGATCTTAAAATCATATGCCGTGAAACAAAGCCGACTGATGACTTAACCGCGTTGGAAGAGATCTCTCTTGCGTGTGCAAAATTCAACGGGGCCCAATACTTTAGTAAAGAAGAGCTGCAAGAAAATGTGAATTACTTGGAACAAAGGATTGCAGATAAAAAAGCTCATCCAGAAAAATATAAACCTCGTAAAAAAAATTCACCCTCATACTACACAGCCTTGGTAGCAGAGGTAGATGGAAAAATTGTGGGATATACAGTTCGTCATAAACTTTCAGAAACTGAAAAAATTGTTCCAGAGGCAAAAACAGAACTAGATGCCTTTTATGTTCACCCTGAATATCAAAAGAAAGGTGTTGGTTTTAAACTTTGGCAAGCTACCATAGAAAAATTACAACAACAAGGGGAAACAGTTATGCAGTTAGCAGTTGCTGCCCAAGGACCGGAAGATGAAAATGGGAAACGTAAACCTGGCAATATAAATGCCATACAGTTTTATAAACGTCAGGGATGTCTTTTTTTGGATAAAACACGTCAATTCAAGTCCGATACAGGTCTTCCTGAATCAAAAATCTGTGTCCAGCAATGTCTATTAAAAAGGTTTGATAGATAAATCAATCTTAAATACAACAAAAAAAGAAAAAGTCGCCTTTTCAGACGACTTGTTTATAATTGGTGAGCGCGGAGGGATTCGAACCCTCGGCCACCTGATTAAAAGTCAGGTGCTCTACCAGCTGAGCTACGCACTCAACTATAAAAC
>CAJOPC010000022.1 GCA_905236245.1 uncultured Alphaproteobacteria bacterium | reverse complement strand
GTCTTGGTTATGATGTGGATGTTCGCAAAGAATATCGCAGCCATACCGGATCTCTTAAAGCTAAATATCACTTCTAAACTTTGAGATTAGATCGCAAAAAGGGAGAGCAACCGCTCTCCCTTTTTTAATTTAAAATAAAGGAACTGGCGGAAAATATTTGAAAAAATCTTCATTTTTTTGTATAATTTATCTCGAATGAAAGGAATTAATATGAAAAAGTTTTTTAAGAAAAGTTATGATTTTATTTATTGGGAAATTTTTAATCGTTTAAAGAAAAATAATCAAAATGTTGTTTGTGTGGTGATTATCAAGGATCATGAGATTTTGATTCAAACGGCTCAGCGCAATGCGTTAGTCCATACGGATGATACACAATATGTTTTCCCCGGCGGAAAAGTAGAACCTGGTGAAAGCTTGATTGCTGCAACGCATCGTGAGATTAAAGAAGAAACGAATTTAAATATTGATGTCATTAAAAAATTAGGTTCAACGCGTAACAATAAGTATAAATTACATTGGTTTATTTGTCGTCCCACAGATGTTTCTTTGTTGCGGGTGGTAGAACCTCATAAACAAAAAGAGTTAAAGTGGGTAGATTTAAATGATGATACGGTGAATTTTACACCTAAGAACAAAGAGGCTTTAGATAAGTTTCGTTCTGAAATAGAAAAAATTATGAAAATTCCCCCAGAAACAACCTAAACGATTTACGTAAAAAAACAGCCGGGAAATTACTTGGTCGAATGGGCTAAAAAGTTTCTAAGATCTTCCCAAACAGAATTAGTTTGTGCTTTGGGGCGGATGGTTTTATGATATTCTTCGACAGGAATTTCTGCCAAAGTTTTTGTTGATGATTTTGGAATAAATATGTTCCAGAGGGTGCCCCAAGCGCGCGGATTAGATTGTTTGGATACTTTTTTAGCTATTGTCCCGAGGACTTTGTCCTGAAACTTATGAAGCTTTCCTGTTTGGTCCACGTAAATCAGACATTGAACAAGGAAGCACTTTCTGTTTTTACATCCCTTCATCAAAGATAAAATATTCTCACATGTAAGGGTATTCGTTATGTATTTTGTATAAGGGCCAGGAAAGCCATTTAATGCAGGAATAACAAGCCCCCCATCATTGACTATCAAAGGACGTTTAAGTATCTTAAAAGCCTCCTGTGCTTTAAAAATAGCAATTGCTTCGATTTCATTATATTGAGGTTCTATGATATCCAAATTCTTGGCTTGGATTTTATAACCCAAACCATCGAGAGCTCTTTCCAGGCTCTTTAATTTTCCAGTGTTTGTGGATACAAGTGTGATAACTTTTTTAGTCATGGAACAATTTCTTGCAGACCTCGCAAGCTTTTTCCAGTGTTTCAACACGGATAGAGGCATGATAATTCAGCCAGTAATCTTTCGGATGAGCTTGCCCAAAAACAATGATAGGCTTGTTGTGTTCATAAGCAAACAAAATTTCCATAGATGTGCCAATCATGGAGGCGTCCGAATACGAGTCATTGACTATCATCAAATCACTACTTAAAATATCAGACTTGTCGCGAATAACAGCCCCCTTCGGATCCGGGAAAGTTTCTTTATTTTCTCTTCCTCTGTATGGCGTTATGGTTTTAAAATGCCTTTTTAGTAATTTTGAAGCTTGCTTGCGCCATTTTTGAGCTTCTTCCCGATTAACCCCTCTCATAGGGCCGCTTAAAAATACTGTTTTCATGCCGATTTCCCTTTCGTAACAATGTTGTATGAAAATGATTTTACTTGATTTTTTTGCGAAAATCTAGTATAATATGAAAAATTTAAATTACAAGGTTAGGAGCGAAATGTTATTAAAACTGGAAAATGCAACTCTTGCATACGGTTCTAAACCACTTTTTAAGGATGCCAATCTTTCATTGAACGAAGGTGACAGGATTGGTTTAGTTGGAGATAATGGATGTGGCAAAACAAGCCTTCTCCGGTGTCTTTTAGGCGAAGAAACGCTTAGTTCTGGAAAGGTAGTAATTCCCAGAAACACACGGAAAATAGGCTATGTTCCTCAGACTTTGCCAACGGATTTGGGTGAGCAAACATTATATGATTATTTGATGTCAGCATTACCGGAAGATGAACGTGATTATTCCGCTTGGAAAGTAGATACCACTCTTGATGATTTAGATGTTCCTGAAAATTTAAGGGAGAGAAAACTGGCCGAACTCAGTGGCGGATGGCAACGTCTTGCATTGATTGCACATGCCAATTTGGAAGAGCCGGATTTGTTGCTTTTGGACGAGCCAACCAATTATTTGGATTTGGGAAAGATTTTTAGAC
The DNA here is from genome assembly GCA_905236245.1 of uncultured Alphaproteobacteria bacterium. GTDB lineage: Bacteria > Pseudomonadota > Alphaproteobacteria > CAAHEQ01 > UBA3637 > UBA3637. Next base: position 13,516 of record CAJOPC010000022.1, on the reverse strand, counting down.
TTGAAAAATGGCTGAACGAAACAGTGCGAGTTCCTTATCTTGTTGTGAGCCATGATAGAACGTTCTTGGATAATTGTACAACGAAAACCGTTCACCTTAGAGATGGTAAATTACTTTTCCACGGAGTTCCTTACACACGGGCCAGAGAGGCTTTATTAAATGAAGATTTGTCCGCAGCAAGGGCCAGACAGTTAGAAGAAAAGGAAATTGCCAGAATTCGTGCGGCAGCTAAACGCCTTCACCTTTGGAGTAATGGTCGCAATCCTGATATGGAACGTCGTTCTAAAGCGATTGCTCATACAGCCGATCAATTAGAGGCCAAGAAGACTGAAGTTTATGTTGCTCCAAAAAGGGAAATTTCATTTGCTCAAGAAAGTATTAGACCAAATAATCTTTTAACTATTCAAAATATAGATGTTCAGAACCCTGCAGGAGAGTTGCTGTTTAAAATTCCGGAGCTTTATATCGCTCGTGGTGATCGGGTTGCTTTGTTGGGCTTAAATGGTACCGGTAAAACTCAATTTTTAAAGATGTTGATGAGAGCCATAGATGATCCTGTTTCAGATTATAGACGCTCAGTAGCGTTGAGATTTAATCCGCAAGTGAAGGTTGGTTATTTTGATCAACATATGGCAAATATTCCTGTGGATGCGAGCGTATCCGGCTATATTTCTAAAATAGTTGGTTCAACTCAAGATGCTGTAAAACAACTTGTTGTTGCAGGATTCCCTTATGGCAAACAAGGTGCTTCTATTGGGACTTTAAGTCAAGGTGAAAAAGCGCGTTTGGCATTTTTAGGATTGAAATTAGGCAAATTTAATTTCTTTATTATGGACGAACCAACTAATCACATAGACTTGGATGGTCAAGAGAAATTTGAAGATGCGTTGGCGGATAATGCATATACTTGTCTTTTTGTGTCACATGATAGATATATGGTTGATAATATTGCAACAAGATATTTACAAATCGATAACGGGATCTTAAAAGAGGTCCCTTCCCCGAAAAGGTTTTATCAACAGGTTATTTCAACTCCGGATGTATTACAATCTCAGGTCAGACCCACATTAACTCAAAAAATGAGAGGGCGCTAATGATTCCATCATCCAATGAAATTTATAAAAATTTAGCCCCTTTTTATAGAACCTATTCAAATAAAAGGCAGGCGTATTTGGATGGAGTTGACGCACAAATTATTCCCTATATTTTTGATCAAAAGACCTTGTTAGATTTGGGAACCGGAGATGGCTTTCGTATTCTGCATTTACTGGAAAAGTCGGGTAAAAAATTAAAAAAGGTCACCCTCGTGGACAGCTGTTCTGAGATGTTAAATCGGCTCAAAGGAAATAAGTTCGTTGAGGTTAAAAAACAAGATTTTTCAAGCAAGAAATTTGCCCTTAATTCTAAATATGATGTTATTACATCCCTCTGGAATGTGTTAGGTCATATAGCTGGTCCTTCTGTGCTTCAAGCATTAAAGAATATAGCAAAACATCTTAAAAAAGATGGGGTTGTTATTATTGATATCAATAATAGATATAACTATAAACAATATGGGACCAAGGCTTTAAAAAACTATTTTTTAGATAAGGTTAGAAAGGTTCAAACCGGGGATATTTCTTTTGAATTTTCATGTAATAATAAAAAAATTCCGTCGTTTGTGCATTTGTTTTCTCAAAAAGAAATCGAATGCCTTTTTCAAAAAGCCGGATTTGTAGTTAAGAAAAGACTATACATCAATTATCAGACAGGAACGTTGGAAAAAAATCAATTTTCAGGTCAATTATTTTATGTCTTGAGCCTTAAAAAATAGATATTTTCTATACATATAAGATTTAATTTCCATAGGTTCTGATATTTCTTCCAACAGATCCATAAGGTATGTGCATGTATCTGAAAGACATGCAAAAGAAATCCACTCTTTCAGTTGAGCTCTATCGATTTTTCCATATTCAGATTCATAGCCATCTAGGAATGAATAAAAAATATCTTCCCAATATCCTTTGGCACCATCCGGATAAGACCATTCAACTAATGCATGGGCTAAATCTTTAAGATTATTGCCTTCGCAAGCCCAGTCAAAGTCCAGGATTGCACAAATATCATCTTTGTGAATCAAAATATTTTGAATTCGGAAATCATTATGGACAATAGTGTTCATTTCGGCCGCGGAAGTCTTTTGAAGAACATCTGAGATTTGAGAGAGGAAATTTTGGGCATCAATATATTTTTTTTGAAATTCTTTTTTATTTTCAATAACTCTTGAAAATTCACTTGTTAACTTTCGAGAACCATAATTTCTATATTGTTGGTGAAAGATTTGAAGTTCTTTGTGGAGCTTAGCCAAAATTTTACCACCATTATAGGCCATTTTTTTGCTTGGCTTATTTTGGGGAGAAAGTGCAAATGTATCGCCCAGACAAAAGTCAAACAAAACAGAAACTTTATTATCAAAGATACAAAAAGGCGCTCCAGCTTGCGTAGAAATAACCTTCGCCACGGGTAGAGTCGTCTTTGATAAAAAACATGCCAGGGATGTTTCAAACTCAATATCTTGGGGTTGTTTTTGACGTTTGCTTATTCTGAAAACAAAATCCTTATTTGGTGTCGCAATTTTGAAGACGAAATTATCTGCTCCATCTTGTAAACATTTAATGGAAGTGACATCCAAGGAATATTCTTTTTTAATTACATTGATGATATTTTCATTTTTTATCATTTAAAACCTCGCACATTTTCTTTGATTTTGGGGACCAACTAATTATTTCTCCTGGGGGTGTGGCCTGCTCATAAAAACGCAGATATTGTTTTGCAATTTCAGATAGATCAAACTGCTTTGCGAATAAATAGCCGTTTTTTATGAATTTTTGGCGTGCCCGTTCATTGTTTAGGAGAAAAAGAATTTTATTTGTTAAATCTTTCACATTTTCTGATTCAAATAAAAGCCCAGTTTTGTTATCTTGAATATATTCTGGGATGCCATCAACATTACTTCCGATTGGGACGCATCCGCAGGCGCTAGCTTCTATATTAACAATACCGCCGCCCTCTATGCGAGAGGGGCAAATATGAATAAGTGCACTTTTTAAATAGCCAATCAATTCGTCCAAAGAAATACCGCCAGTGAAGATGACCCGATTTTCTATCTTTAATTTTTTAACCTGTTTTTGTAAATTTTCTTTTTCGTCACCATCTCCGACAATATATAAATACAATTCAGGATCATGTTTTAACACGGAGGCAAAGGCATTGATTAATAAATCAATTCCTTTGTCATAAACGAGTCGGCGAGCGACAATAATATATTTTTTGTCTGATAAAAATGGAGGTATTGATTCTATTTTTTTCATATCCATACCGGCATATACAGTTGTTACAGGCCCAAGTTTAGGAAATAGTTTGTATACAGCTTTTGTGATTCCTTCGGAGTAAGATATATAATTTTTTGCTTGGATAATTGAATTTCTAGAATCATCTTCATATTCTCTCCAAATATGAATATTTTTTTCATCGTGGATGACATCATCCCCGGCAAAAGTCATTATCACGGGAATATTGTAATATCTGGCCAAGAAAAGCGCGAATAGTGGTAATGGGCGCCGAACTCCGACCACGTGAATGATGTCTGCTTTTAATTCTTTATTACTTAATAGGGTTTTCAGAGCATCAATATATTCCTCATCTGTATGTGGTCGTCTTATGCGAATAATTTTCACGCCATCATCATTATCAAAGAGGGGCAAATCAAAAGGATATTGTTTGGTCAAAACTGTGGATGTTATTCCATGTTTTTTATATTCTTTTGCCAATTCCTCTATTGCAGTTTCAATGCCACCTATATTAGGTTTATACAGCGAAGCAACAAATAAAACTTTTTTTATCATTTTTCCAGAGCTTTCATTATTGTATTACAGACATATTTGATATCTTGGCTTTTTAATTCTGTAAAAAAGGGAATATTGAGAATATGTTCGGCAATAAATTCTGTTGCCGGGAAATCTCCTTTTTTGTAAGAGGTCGCGTCTTGAATATGTTGAAAATAATGTAAAGGAGTAAAGGCTCGATTTGTTTCAATTCCTTGCTCGTGACACAAAGATTCTACAGCGTCCCGATCTTTTTTGTTTTTAAAAATAATGGGGTAAGTGAAGAAATTTCTCTCGTATACGGTTAAGTTTGGCAAAACGAGCCCGGGCACTTTTTTTAAATAATGATAATATTCTTCGGCAATTGCTTTGCGCTTTTTGAGAATGGCATCTAATTTTTGTAACTGTACTAATCCTAAAGCTGCATGCAGCTCACTCATGCGATAATTATACCCTAATCGGACATATTTGGTCCAATTTTTTTTGGTTGAAAATCCTTGATTGATAAATGATTTAGCAACGTATGCAATATCCTCATCATCGGTTACAAACATGCCGCCTTCTGCCGTGGTCATATGTTTGTTTGGATAAAATCCAAAAACCGTCACATCTCCATAACAAATAGGGAATTGTTTGGAAGGTCGTCCTATGCTTTCACAAGCGTCTTCAATAATTGGGATTTTGTGTTGGTGTGCATAATGCAATAGTTTTTCAGAATATGCCGGCAGTCCAAACAAATTCACAGTTAATAACCCCTTTGTTTTAGAAGTAATTTGCTTCTGAGCTTTTTCCAAGTCAATGTTTAAAGTGTCTTTGTCTATGTCAACATAAACGGGCTTAACCCCTTCATATAGCAAACAATTAGAGGATGCAACAAAAGAGTATGGTGTGGTAATAACCTCGTCATTGCGCTTCAATCCCAACGCCTTAACGGCGATATGTAAGGCGGATGTTCCGCTGTTACAAGCAATCGCAAATTTTTTCCCGAGGTATTCGGCAAATTGATTTTGAAAAGATTCTACAACTGTTCCCCTACTTAAAACCTTCGAATCAAGAACTGCGCAAAGAGCTTTTTTTTCATTTTTTCCTAAAAACGGTAAAAATAAAGGTATTTTTTTCATTGATTTTTTCCCGAAGCAAAAATTTGCTTAATTAAAATTGGATTAGTTGTTGCAACAAGTGGCGTGTTTTTGAAAGGTTCAGTTTGATCTGTTTTTCCATAAACTAACGGCTCTCCATACACGGAATAAAGCATGCTTTTATGAGTAGAATCGGCTCCACGAATAATTGCATCATAAGCGGCAACATCCCATTCAAAGTTTGTATGAAATATTGGGTAAATATCACAAGGCGAATCTAGAATAGAGGCTAAATTAGGACAGCCGCGCGCACGTTGAAACTTTTTAACGCCCAACGTTCTTAAATATTCTTGAACCTCTTCTTCATTGGCCGAAGCATTGCTGACAGCTCCCACAAAATCCCTTGTTTTAATCGATTTAGATAAATCAATAGCACTTCTTTGATTTTTAATTAACACATGGGAAGGAATCCCGTCGCCCCCTATATATGTTTTGTCTAACAAAGGAAAATGAGATAAACCTAAAATCGGATTCCCATCTACAATCAAAGCTAATTGAATAGAATAGTTATCATTATTATTTGCAAAACAATAACTTCCATCTAGCGGATCCAAACAAAAAAAGGTTTTTCCCAAATTTTGATGTCCCATGTTTATTTTTTGGCTTTCTTCGGACAAAATCGGGACATCCGGAAAATGTTTATACAAATGCATGGTAATAAAACGTTCCATCGCTAAATCGGCCAATAAGGTTGCATCGGACACCTTACAAGTTTCATCTTTTTCTTCAAAAATCTTTTGCTTGTATTGAGTTTTATTGCGCAATGATAAAGAATATCTGCCCGCTTCCTCTATAATAGCATAAACTTGCTTTGCAATATTTTTTAACAGGCCATTTTTTTTATAAGCTTTGATTTGTTCTAGTGTGAATGTGCTCATTTTAAATCTTTCAAATAAAGTGTTTCTTGATTTGGATATTTTTTTACGAAGTCTAGCAAAATTTCAACATCAATATCCTCATAATTTCCCTTACTCTTCCCCATGGGCAAGCCATTGCGACCATACAGAGTTGGCGTATATAATGTTTTTGGCAAATTCACATCTATTTGATAAACTTCGAACAGTTTTTTTCGTGTGATAAAATCGCCTTCACGATAATGATCCGTTCCCGTAATACACAAATCGATGTTAAACTCTTTAATGCGGGGGAGCGCAAGCGGTTTGTGATACAACCAAAAATTCAATAAATGATAATTGTAGACTCTATCCAGACCACAATTTTCGCACGAAACGCGAATATCATCCTTATTCAAAACTTCTGCCAAAGTCTTAGCCGTTTTACAATGCGGACAAATAGGACGACAATAGCTGTATGGATGATCCAGTATTTCTTTGCCTGTTGTTTCTCGTAATACATTTCCTACTAAATCCGGGTCTTTGATTGTTTTTAAAACGACATCTTTCATAACCGGCATATCCCGCATTGAAGAATTGCGTATACATCTGAGGTTTGCCTGAGGGAACTTGTCGCGGATGATAGAAACCTGATCAACAATTTTACTTTCCCAATAATCGACAATGCTTCCGCCTCCTTTTTCATAAAGCGTGTATTGGAAGGTTGTATACTTGGGCAACACATTAAAAGGATGTGTTTTCATATCTGTATAAGTTTCATCGAAGCCATCTTGTTCCCAGTCATTTAGGAACATATAAAAAGTAAAATTTGCCTTTTTCCCCAATTTTTCAATGGCTTCACAGAGCAATAAGGGATAAACTACAAACGGAATTTTATTGCCCGCATGAAAACCATAGGGGCGAATTCCCAAAAAAATATTTTCCGTTCCTTTTAGCTCAGCTGCTAACTCGTTGATGCCATCTTGAAAAAAATACGGTTTAATTTTTTTGGCCATTTATAATCCCCATCGATCCATTAAAGTTTGTGAAACAACTTCTGCGCCATTTGTTCCCAAAGTAGTAATGAATTCTTTTTGCTTTTTACTGCTTTTGGGCTCTAAGAACATATTGTAAAGCATGTGAACGGCTTTATCAAGCAATTTTTTGTCTTGTAAAATTGTATCTGCAATTTCTTCAAGCCGCGGAATAGCCACTTTTTCTGGGGTGTTTCTGAAATCTAATGGTTGTTCCAAAATATCTTCCCATCTAATTTTTTGTGGAACGACATCTTGTTTTAATAAGACATTTAAAATATTCCAATGGCTTAAATTTGTGGGCATTAAGAACGATACCGGAATTCCATAAAAGAAGGCTTCCATAGTAGCGTTTAATCCAGGTGTTGTCACAAAGTGTTTAGTATGTGTCAAAGACGCTAGAAAAATATCTTTTTTTAGGGTTAAACACTCATTGTGTGGTAAATATTGTTTTGCATAAGTCATTGATTCTTGACCACCACAGAGAATTATGCCCCTGTTGTTAGAGGTGGCAATAGCCTTTGCCAAAATTTGTAAAAAAGCCGTCGGGATTTTTTTTGTTAAAGGGTTCATTCCACCGCCAATGTTGACTAAGACCTCGCTATCCACGTAATCTTTTGACATAAATGTATCGATGATATACGGAATTTTTATCAATTTTGGTTGATCCTGTATTTTTGAATCGATACCCGGAAAATTGAGAGCAAAATACATGTCTGTCAATAAATATTCCTCAGGAATTTCATCCCACATCCATGTTAAATTATCCACAAAACAATTTGGATAGTGTTGTTCATGGGCGACTTTAACGGCAAAACGATTAAGAGAGCTGACCACGCAAGGATTTTGATAAGAAGCAAGTATTTCCTTTATTTGCTCCGGATCGCGTTGATTCGCGGGGATGACGTGAATTCCTTTGTCGTCCAATATTTCCGTGCATTCGCTACTGGCAACATAGTGAAGACGAGCATTTTTCCACATTGACATACCCATGTTCATGAGTATTGCTACCTCGCATGTAGGGCCGAATCCAAAAGGATTCGAAAAGAAAATAACATCTTTTTTCATTCGATATATCCTATTTTTGTTTTGTGTCCATATGTATATAAAAAGTCGTGCCTATCCAAATTTTTTTCATTTTGAATTGCAAATATTTTATCGCCTTTGCTACTTGTCTTTTTAATATTTCCATTGATAACATAAAGATATCCGATTGAGTCCGTATTAGTTGTCGTCAGCAATAAACGCACTTTTTTAGGATTCAGCTTTTGTTTTTTAATATCATTACTCACGAATTTTAAGGCTCCCGAAAGAGAGTTGTAATATAGACATTTCTTTTTTACAACTGACCGAAAAACATCTTTTGTATAGGTTGTGTAAATCCATGGGATATTGATAACCTTATCTGAAAAAGAAGAAATGGTTTTAAAGCATTCTACCAACTCTTCGTCGGTGTCAATCGAGGCAATTGTATAAGTGTATTTCTTTTTTTGTGATTCCAAAAAAATTTTTGTTTGTTTTAGCCCTTGCGAATTTTTGCCCCAATCTAAAATAATTTCAATACCTTTGGGCAGATATTTTTTTATAAGACCTGTTGGTAAACGTTGCAACCGTCCCAAGAAAGTTGTTTTTGCAATAGCCCTATTTATCAAGGCAGATGAAAATCTGAAACCCTTCGCATATAAAAATGCTATGGCTGTAGCAGCATTGGTTAATTGATGCTCTCCCAAAAGCTGTTTTGGGGGTTTGATCGTCAATGTTGAACCAAAACCGGCAAATGAATATTTGTTGTTGGAAATTTTTTTAATTCCCCAATCTCCGTGGTTTTGTGCAAAAATATTGGCAGGCTTAGCCTCTGTCACTGTGCTTTTTATAATATCAAATACTTCAGGATCTTGCTGGGCAATTATAACACATGAATTGGGGGAGACTATCCGGGCCTTAGTGCTGGCCATTTCCGTAATATTTTTACCCAACATGTCCCGATGATCATAAGAGTAAAACACTTTTGTAATTACGGTGTCATGTTTATTGAAAACATTCGTCACATCAAATTCGCCGCCACAATGTGCTTCTAAAAGTAAAAAATCAGCGTGGCTATCTGCACAAGCTAAAAGAAATGCCGGGAACTTAAACCAAGAACTTCTTAACCTTGCAAAATTTAAGTTTACATACCCGCGTTCCTTATCCAGTTCCAGTTTGTTTTTCAACTCTCGTATAAAATCTGGATCTTGAAATAAGGTGTCATAAACCTTTTTTGCGGTGCACAAATTTTTATATAACACAGCATCTTCTATTTCTTTGTTTGCAACAACCATTTCTTCATTTGTTCTGATAACATGGGGCTTAGTATATGCATGAACGACATATCCCGCTTCTGTCAGAAGATATTTTATAAAATTTAATGTGGAACCTTTTCCATTTGACCCAACAAAGCTTATAACTGGGGGTAATTTAGCATAGATACCCAATCTATCAACGAGGCATCTTACGATATAGTTGGCGGCGATACTGTAGCATGAGCTATAAGGAATATTAGGATTTTCTGAAATAAATTTGCAATAACCTAAGCTTTTTATTCCAGATCCAATAACAGCTTTATCAGCTCCTTTTGCGAGCAAATAGGCGCTCAATTTATCCATGCGATAGATATGTGAAAAATACAGCAGCTCACTCAAAACGATTTTCTCTAATTTTCTGTGAGTGATATTTGTTAAAATAAAATCTTCTATACTTTCATTGGGCTGATTCCAATAAAAGGATTCAAAAATAGCATCTAAATTTACATTTTTCTTGGTCATTTTATAGCCCTAAGTATACACTAATTTATAGGAAAATCAAAGGTTTTTTTGTCATGAAACTATTTTAATATGTGACAAGATTTTTTAATTGGCGTCCAATCGAGAGGTGTTTTGATAAATTAAAAAAGTTAAATAGAAAATAACTAGTGAAGTTTATCCATTTTTTTTGGTTGAGAAAAAATGTTTTTTAGTGTATAATGACGCCCGCCCACGAGGAACCAAGTAAATTTGGTTTATTGAAAAAATACGACAGTAGGAAATGATAAAATGACAAAAAAGATTTATGATGAAACACAATTAGATTTTGATGATGTGATGATTGTTCCGCGTCCTTCGACGGTTGAAAGTCGCGCCGATGCCAGTATTGTTAGGCCCTATAAATTCAAATGGTCTGGAAGGACAATTGAAGGAAATCCTGCTATCGCTTCTAATATGGATTGCACGGGCACATTTGAAATGGCAAAGGAATTGGAAAAACATCAAATGTTTTGTGCTTTATCCAAACATTATAGTGCCGCAGAATTGATACAATTTTTAGAATGCAATTTACAAGAATTTGGTTCCAACGATTATATTTTTATTTCTACTGGATTGCGTGAGACAGATTTTGCAAAGCTGAGCCAAGTTATGAAAACTGGTTTATGTAAAAATGTCAGATTGGATGCGCCTAATGGCTATATCCGTGGTTTTGTCCAACATTTGAATAAAATCAGACAATCGTTCCCAGATGCAATCATTATGGCGGGAAACATTGTGACGCCGGAAAAAACTGTTGAAATTATTGAAAACGGTGCGGATGTTTCGGTTGTTGGTATTGGTGGCGGCAGTCAATGTAGCACACGTGTTATGACCGGAGTGGGACGCCCCCAATTTTCCGCAGTTTTGGATAATGTTGATGCGGCGCATGCAGCCGGAGGCATGTTGTGTTCTGATGGTGGTATTGCTAAACCAGCGGATTATGTAAAAGCAATCGCAGCAGGCGCTGATTTTGTTATGATGGGAGGATATTTGGCTGGTTGTAGTGAAGCCGGAGGCGAATTAATTACAAAGTTAGTGGAGACAACCGAGATTTCCTCTAAAACAAATAATCGGCTTCGTCAAATTAAGGAATACAAGTTGTTTTATGGGATGTCATCTGAATATGCACAAAATAAGCATTATAATGGTATGCATAAATATCGGGCATCAGAAGGTATCGTTTCATTAGTCCCCTATGCAGGGCCTGTCGCCAAGAAAGTTCAAGAACTAGAAGGTGGGTTACGAAGTGCAATGACTTATACAAACAGCCGAACGATTTCGCAATTCCAAGATCATGCTGAGTTTTACAAGGTGCGTCACCAAATAAATAGAAACAGTAAAGCTATCGAAAGAGAATAGCTTATTGATTGGTTTTTCGAGTCATCATTTTTATCATGCGAGGCATAGAGTTATCTGAATGAAAGATTTTTTTAATTTCAGCAATTGCCTCAAATCCATTTGCAACGGGAATAAAGGGCACTTTACTATCTCTGACAGCCTGTAATTCTGGATTTGGATCTCCCAATTTAAAGAAAACTACCAACGGATGTTTTTGTTGTTCGGGCGGAAGTCTTTTTTCCAGTTCACGGGCCAGATGAAATGCCAAAATATAATCTTCTTCACTATCGCCAAACACCATGGCTCTGCCTGGCCCAAATTCATCTACTAATCCTACGGCAACTTCTGGACTTGCTTTGGATAAATTTTGAGGCGTCTGCCCCCATTTGACAGGTTCTCCTTTGTATCGCCAATCTTGAAAACGATCTCGGCGATTGTGCAATTCTTGACAGCCGTCTTTTTCTGGATTGCCACCAGACAACAGAACATTTTTCCAAATATCTGCTGTATAGCAAATCAACTCATCCATGCCTGGAATAAGAGCCTTTGAACCAGTAGCCACAAAAGGAACCCCCAACTTTTTTGAGTGGGCTCGTGCTATTCCGGAGAAAACTTGCAAAGTTCCCTCACAGTCATAAATGGTCAGAATCTGATCCTGCTTCTCCATAGTTCCTCCTATGGTCAACTCGGTAATATGATAGCGCATTTTCCTAATTTTGTCAATGAGATATTGAAATATTTGAAAGAAACATTTAAGGTGTTTAAATTTTTAATAAAGAGGATTTTCTTGCAAAAGAGTTCTTGACAATAATAGTCGAATGTAGTAAAATCCTTCCGGGAGTGCAGGGGTTTAATCCCTTTAAGACTCTTATAAGAGAGGGGCTTTTAAATGAAGTCCTTTTTTTCGAAACAGAAGGATTTTAAATGAAAATTTACAACACACTTTCACACCAAAAAGAAGAATTTACACCAATTGAGCCAGGTAAAGTTTTGATGTATGCTTGCGGTATTACTGCGTCTGGGGATGCGCACGTCGGCCATGCGTATCAATCGGTTGTATTTGATATGATTTCGAAATATTTAAAATTTCGCGGATATGATGTGAAATATGTGCGCAACTATACGGATGTAGATGATAAAATTATTGCTAAAGCGGCTCAATTAAACAAAGATCCGATGGAGTATGCCGAATATATTATGGAAAAAACGGATAAGGAATTGGCAGAGCTTGGCAGCGCTAAACCAACCGTTCAATCTCGTGCCACAGAATCTATTCCGGACATGCTACAATTTATTCAAACTTTGATTGATAAAGGATTTGCCTATGCTACACCGGAAGGCAATGTTTATTTCAAAGTGTCTAAATTTCCTGGATATGGTAAATTATCTCGCATCAATTGGAGCGAAAATCGTGATGGTGTGCGTAAAGAAGTAGAACCTGGCAAATTGGACGATAAAGATTTTGCCTTATGGAAGGCCGCCAAACCGGGTGAAATTTCATGGGATACCCCTTGGGGTAAAGGTCGCCCCGGTTGGCACATTGAATGCTCAACGATGGCGATGAAATTTTTGGGTAAAACAATCGATATTCATGGCGGCGGACGTGATTTAGTGTTCCCTCATCATGAAAATGAAATTGCCCAAAGTGAAGCTTTGACCGGTCAGGATTTTTCACATTATTGGATGCATAACGGATTATTGAAAGTCAATGGCCAAAAAATGAGTAAGTCTTTAAATAACAGTATTTATTTGGCGGATTTATTAAAAGAATACAAAAGTGATGTAATTCGTTTTGCTTTATTACGGACTTTATATCGATCCGATATCAATATTACGGACGAATTGTTCCCTGAATCCGAAAAGCATATGTATCGTTTCTATCAAATTTTCAAAAAAATTCAGGAAAAGCCTGTCTCGGGTCAAGAAGATGTGACGGATAAATATGTTACTCAAATTGAGCAGGATTTTATTCAGGCCATGGATGATGATTTTAACACAAGCGAATTATTTGCAAAACTGTTTGGTTGGATGGACTTTTTGGCTCAGGAATTAGCTAATAAAAATTCGCCATATATTCTTTCCAAAATTGTTGCAAAATTGAAGGAATTGTTCGCGATTTTAGGATTATTACAACGCGAACCAGAAGAATTTTTAAGTTTTGTGCGTCATAAATATTTGGCCAAGACAGGACTTTCGGAAGAAGAAATTCTTAAGAAAATTCAAGAACGTGCTGAATATAAAAAGAACAAACAGTTTGATTTGGCAGATGGCATCAGGAATCAACTGGCAGAACAACATATTGCATTGCAAGATACTCCTGCAGGCACTGTGTGGGATATTGAACTTTAACTTAAATATTTGTTTAAAAAAGGGAGAGCGGTTGCTCTCCCTTTTTGCGATCTGATCTCAAAGTTTAGAAGTGATATTTAGCTTTAAGAGATCCGGTATGGCTGCGATATTCTTTGCGAACATCCACATCATAACCAAGAC